>NZ_CP015786.1 GCF_001945665.1 Borreliella mayonii
ATTTTATTGACAAAAATATTAGTTTTTGCTATCATACATCTAATTTAATAAAGAGAAGTAAAAAGGTGTGTGATTTAAGAAAAACAAAACTAATAGATAAAATAAGTTCACTAGAACTATACAAATACTCAATATTAAATACTCAATATTTTTTAGAAATTACATTGAAAATGTAGCAGAAGATTGCCTCAAGAACGGGCTTGTTCTTGAGAGCGCTGACCACAATGTTAGTGAAGCTGAACTTGCTAGGTTAAAGGTACAGCTTAAAAATGCTCTACTTAATTGTATTATAAGCTACCGTTTTCATGGGATTGGCTATGTTTTAGTAAAAACCAAAGATACCCTAATAGATCTTGAACAACCTGTTAATATAGAATTACCTATTGGTTTTGAATACCTTGATTATGAATATGTAAGAGATTTGGGAGTTGATTTTGATCATATAACCTATAAAGTAAAATCCAACAATAAGAACAATTCTTTAGACGCAGTTAAAATACATAAAAGTCGACTTATCATATATGAAAACTTTGATTATATCTTGAAAAGATATGTTCCGTGTTATGCCGAAAGCTTTTTGCTAGATATTTATTTATTTGAAAAGATATACGTCGAAATAGAAAGACGTATTGAAAACCACAATTTTTTGTTTTACAAAGATGAATCTTTAGTACAACTACAAGACGCACTGTCTAGCGCAACAACTTCTTTAAGTGCACTTACTCAGAGCAATAATGATAGGGGAAGTGGCATTTTATCTTCTTTTTTGAGAAAACAAAATTCAAACAATCATAGTAAAGATATTTCTAATTCAAGAAACCTTAATGACTCATTATCACAGGAGCTTGCTAGGCTAAAAAGTAATCTAAATAATGAGGGAATGTTTTATACGGCCACCCCTAGTGCTAGTTTAGAGGTTATTAAATACGACCTTAGTTACTTAAAGGAGGCCTTAGCATTAATTAAGGCAAAAATTGGTACAGATACTAAAGAGCTCTTAACCAGAAGTTTTAATGAGCAGGCTAAAGGGCTAGGAAATGATGGTAAAGGGGATAGGAGTAATTATTACAACTTGACGCATTTTTAGAAAAACTAAAAAGAGAAACTTCAACGCCATCTTGTGTGGGGGTTGTCTAATGAATGGTGTTAGAAAAAGACTTTCTGATATGTCATTTCGCATGATCAACGTATTTAAGGATCCTAAACCCTTAAAGTTTTATAAAGGTACTGTTGTAAAGCTTTAAAATGATTCTTCTTATCAGAGAGTATTTGATAAAAATAAGTACACTGAATTCGCAGGAGTTATTATTGACATAAAGCCACAAGAACTTGTAATTCTTTATGATTCTGATATGTCTGATATTCAAGGATATTCCAAACTTTACACATATCAAGACCTTAACTATGAACTAAAAGACCGAATATCAATTGCAGATTTAGTTTACTTTGAAATATTTAGTATTGACTCTTCAATCGGATATTTTACTTTGGTTTTAAAGGAATTTATATGGACAAACTAGAATTTAAAATGGAATTGGAAATTGGGTGGTTTGGTGGTCGTGCGCAGGTATTGCTAAAATGCATGAAAAAGGGAGTAACAATTTACCAGCAAGAAAACATTTAACCAAAATTGATAGTAGCAATGAGTTTAGAGAATATATCAATAATAGCTATATAAATTCTAAATTTAATCTTGACCCTAAATCGGGAATGGGGGCTGTTGGACAAGCTTTTACAAGGTACTATGAAATTAAGCCTTATAGCCGTAATGATTTTTGTAACGGTTTATGAGTTATATTCTCATTATAAATTAATCTATACAGCAAATATGGAAAGACTTGAGAGTACATTGACTCCAGCAATAAATTCGGCACTCGCTCCATTAGAATTAACCAAATCAATAACCGTATTGATTTGGTTAATTCTAATGATAAAAATCTAAAAATATCTAATGATCTGAAATTCAATCAGGAAGGAAAACCTATCTATAAGGAAAGAACATATAATGCAAAATAACACTATTGGTTTAGGACTTAATTTACTATCCAGCTTAACTAACATAGCTAAAACTGATACAAACATAGATCATAATTACATTAATATTTTAGTAAAGTAATAGATTTTTTCTACAAAACATATATAAGCAGACTAAAATCTATGGAAACAGCTGAGTCAACTAAAATATTTGAAGAAATACAAGACATTTTAAAATACAACATTGAGATAATAGAGGCCATCTCTACTGACAAAAATAAAAAAATTATCACTTCACTTAAAGCAACACGTAACAAAATTATGAAAGAATATATCAAAATGCTTAAAAGATTGCATTGTCTACTAATTGCTTTGTTACTATGTTGTACTACTATTGCTAACCTAACAGAAGAACCAAAACCACCAATTATTCAAACACTAAAATCTTTAGCTAAATATGAAACACAACTTTCAGAGTATGTTATGTACCTAGTAACATTTTTAGCTAAAACAAAAGTTAAAGTTAATGATCCAAATTATCCAGAATATCCTTATCCATACTTATCAACACTAAAAGACGAACACTCCATAACTGCGGTAAAACATAATATCAAGATATATTTAGAGTACATTAAAAAAACAAAACCAATAGCGGGAAAAGTCTATAATCAATATTCCCAATTAAAAATGTAAATTACAAAAAGGTTTTTCCTGCAAGAAATTCTACTTTATAATCAAATTGGCTTTTACAACAGAGAAAAAATCTAGATATTAGATTAACGCAGATTTAATATCTAGATTTTAACATTTTCAACATGAATATTTACTAATTAATTAGTACCCTCTTCTAGAAATTTTATTATTTTTTCTATCTGTCCTACAGCGTTTGTAGCCATTTCTTGCCCTTTGCCACTAGTATTATTTCCACTGAACGGTACAGTTACTCCAACTAATTTTGCCTCTTTCCATATATCCGTTTTCTTTTGGTCTTTATCTGTATAACCTTCAATTGTTTGTTTAGCTGCTTTTAACGCTGCTAATTTAGCCGCTAATTTATCTTTAAATAGACTTTGCAACTTTAATAGTTTTTCTTCAAGTTCTGCATTACTTACATCCTTTAAACTTTCTTTTAACTTATTTATTTTATCTTTATAATCTTTAAATGTGTCACCAGAAGAATCATTTTTAAGAACTAAAACGTCTGTACTCAATGAATCTATTTCTTTCTTTTCTTCTACGTATGCTTTACAAGCCATTATAAATAACATTGATACAAAAAATAATTTAAATATGTTTTTATTTTTCATTAGTTACTCCTATATTCAATAATAATAATGAGATAAAAGCTAGCACAATATTCGAAAAATATAAATCTTTCAATTAAAATCTTTAAAAATTTTTGAAAATAGGATCTATAATTACAAGAATAAATTTTAATTTTACTCAACATATTGTACTAGAAATAAAAAAAAGGAATAAAAATGAAAATTATCAATATATTATTTTGTTTATTTTTACTTATACTAAATAGCTGCACTGCTAATGATACACACATCCAACAAACAAAAAGTCGGGGAAAGCGCGATTTACCCCCAAAAGAAGTAACACAAGAAAAACCAAAATCTAAAGAAGAACTTCTTAGAGAAAAGCTATCTGAAGATCAAAAAACACACCTTGATTGGTTAAAAGAAGCTCTGGGGAATGATGGAAAATTTGATAAATTTTTAGGATATGATGAGTCAAAAATAAAAGAAGCGCTTGATCATATAAAAAGTGAACTTGATAAATGTACTGGAGAAAATGCAAATGAACAGAAAAGCACCTTTAAACAAGTGGTTCAAGGTGCCCTTGGCGGCGGAATAGATAGCTTTGCAAATCAAGCAAATAGCATGTGTGGTGGCAATTAGTAATAGGAAATGAGATAAAAATGAAAATTATCAATATATTATTTTGTTTATTTTTAATTATGCTAAACAGCTGTAATTCTAATGATAATGATACTTTTAATAACAAAAGTGTCCAGCAAACAGAAAGCAGAAAAAAACGTGATTTAAGCCAAGAAGAGCTGCAACAACAAGAGAAAATTACTTTAACTCATAAAGAAGAAAAAATGTTCAATTTATTAAAAACTGTGTTTACATACACAATCAAAAAATTATACAACGAGATGCAAGAATCAATTAATGGGAATAAGGGTGAATATGAAAGCAAATGTAATAATTTCTTTAATTGGCTTTTCAAAGATCCTCAAAAACAAAAAGAATTGGCCAATGCATTTACTAAAGTTTATAACTTCTTAGAATCTAAAAGACAATCAAAAGCAAGTGGTGAAAGCTTTGATGCTTATATTAAAGGAGCCATTGACTGCAAAAATAATGATAATAATAAATATGGAAACGGAAGTGATAACGAAATACGGCAATATTTCAAAGGTGTAGCCGATAGTACATTTTCTCATAAAAATGACAACAATGAGATTTATAAGTGCCTTAAAGATGAACTTTTAGACGATACAAACCATTATGCCGGTCTTACAGCTAATTGGCAAAACTAAAATCACACAAAAATAAAAACCTTAATTATTATACCTATAGCAGCCCCCAAATAGAGGGGGCTGCTATTCAAAAATATTGCTATGCTGCAAATATATAATTAAATTGTCTTTCTTTTTTTTAACATGCAAAAGAATTTTAATACTTTTGTTTTATAAACATCCCGATTATCAGACATAAATACTTTAAGCTTATTTAGATCATCTAATCTATTAGTTTTATTGAAATATTCTTTTAGAATATTTGCCCAATATTCTATACTCTTAAGCTCAGCATTCTTTTCTAAGAGATATTCAAAATCATCATCATTATCAGTACATAATGCCCGAATAAGAGCATTTATATTATTTTTTTCTTCACCTTCATTTACCCAATTTTTTATATTAAACAGTGCGTCTCTAAAAATTTCATAGCAATAAGCCTTGCCAGATTTTAAGTTTTTATTAAAGCTGTTTAGTTGATTTTTTTCTTGATTTATATCCTTTTTTTGTTCTTGTTTTCGATTAACACTAACTTGCTTGCTAGGCATAAAATTTGCGTTTTCATAATTATTGTAAATAGGCGCTGCATCGGTATCAACTTCACTTTTTATATGAAGACATGTAACTAAAGCATACCTTTTGAAATAAGTAATAGCTGACCCAACCAGTTGTGGTGCTGTATTTACAACATTTTTAGACCCGTTTTCATTGTTCCATTGTAAGTTTTTTGTAAGCATTGGTGTATCAAAAGAAAATTCATATCCAGTACTTGTACTGTAAAATGTGGTCCTAATAACATGCTCCTTTTGACCATCTACAAATTTAGATATTGGATATTGCTCAAAATCAAGCTCCAAATTGTGCTTATTAATAACGTTTTCGATTTCTTCTACTATTTCATTGAAATTCTGATATTCGTATCCATATCCTTTAAGACTTTTGTCAATCCCTGGTAAATTCATTTTTAGGGTTTTCATATCTTTTCTGAAGCTTATTTTTGCTTGAATATTTTCTTGTGGATTATTATTATTTGACATGTTTGTCATGTTTTTACTCCTTGTATTTTAGTAATAAATAAAAGTATATAGCAAAAACTATTTTTATCAACTTTTTAACAAAAAATTTTACAAAAAAGAAGTGGGACTTAACCAAACTCTTTCCTCAAAGAATCTCGTTAAGTCCCCACTATATTATTATTTTTAGCAAATTCTAAAATATAAGGTAGTCAAAAATGATAATACATCAAATAACTACGATGGTTTTAGTGTAGCCCAATTTTAAATTAAAATCAATTTATATTTTTACTAAATAAAAAATTTTATTTTTTTAACAAAATTAATAATTAAAATTTAATATTCTTTTAGAAAAGTATTTACTTTTAAATCAAAATTTTGCATTATAATACTTACTATTATATCTAAAGTATAAGGAGATTGTCAGATATGACAACATCAACCAATAAAAAAATTGTAACTTGCCACAACAAACACCAATACAAATTAATATCTCTTACTTCAACACTAAATTACCTAAACAAAAAAGATAAGAAATACACTCAACAAATCATACTCTATTACTTTAATGAAAATCTAAAAAGAAATGGTTTAGCTCCCACTACACTGAGAACAATGCAAAATTATCTTTATAAATTAGAAAAAGTACTAAAAGTTACAACTAATTACTACCAACACATGGGAGTAAATTGTGGGACTGAAATTTACTATAAGCTAAAGTATCCTAAAAATGAATGTTACCAGAAAATCAACAAGTACTTTAAAGAGCGAAAAAACTCTAGATTTAAATCTAGAGTTAATACCCATTTTAAAGACAATATTTCTAAAAATGGTAGTGTAAATTCAGTGGAGTGTTTAAGTAATAAAAATAATATAAAAGAAGAAAGAAAAATTAACCAAATAGAAAAGTATCAAATAAGAAATTATTTCAATAAATGTAACTTTAAGACGGAAGAAGCTCTTTCTATTTTGTATTTAAATACTGATAAAGATACTAAGATTGAGGCAATGAAAATCTTAAAACAAAATGAAATTGTTCTAATAAAACGTTTTAATATAAAAAAATCTTGTATTAAAGAAAAGCAAAATAAATTAAAGAACATTCTAAATAACACTCAGAAAGAATTCGAAAAAAATGGATATAATCCTGAACAATTAGAAATAAATTTGCAAAAAGTATACGAAAATTACAAATTTAAGCCCCATTTTATTATTGAAAATCATAAATATAATGATTTAAGTTGCATAAAACGTAAATTAGAAAAGTCGATTGAAAGAAAAAAAGAAAATTCTCAACAAAATTATCAAAATTTAAAGGCAAACATTTTCAATATCCTTATTGAACAACTAAAAAAATATGCAAATATTGAAATTCTAAAGCCTATTATAAAAGAATATTTGAATAACCAAAAGAAAATAGAATACAATAAAGTATTTGGTACATATTATCTTGAATTATTAGAAATAATAAAAAATGAAAAAAATTCTTTAACCACAGAAGAATTTAGCATAAAGACCGTATGAGGATTTAACATGGGAAATGCACCCGAACCTATTGAAACTATAAAAAAAGGCAAATGTAAAGTTGAATGCCAAAACAAAGAACGCTTTATTAAGATTGAAAAAGAAAATGGCAAAGCAATGTACCATACAAAAATAATGATGGACATTTACAAATTTGGAGTTTATGAGAAAAAACATGAATTTAGATTATCATTGAGGGCTTTATTTAATGGAGAAAGAATTGTTGAAGAAACTCACTTGTATCCAATTAAAGAGGGAGATAAGTTTATTGGTATTTTTTATGGTTATAGAAAACCAATTAAAAAACCTTTAATAAAGTATCAAATAAATGGAACTAGAAAAGCATATGCATTAGCAAGGGCATATTATATGGAATTTAGATTTAAAGTTGGAAGTGTTTTTTGCTATTTTAAAGGATTGTATCGTTTATTGGATAAAAAAAGAACAAACAATCACTACAACAAAGTTTTATTTAGTATGTTTACGGATTTAGAACAACAAGTATATAAATTTTATGGGAAAAAATACCCGGAGCAAGGACCGTTAATAAAATGGATACTAAAAAACCTAAAATAATAACAATTGCGTCAATCAAGGGCGGTGTTGGTAAAAGCACAAGTGCAATTATATTTGCAACCTTATTGGCTCAAAAATATAAGGTATTATTAATAGATATAGATACTCAATCATCTACCACTAGTTATTATTATGATGATATACAAAAATCCAGTATAGATTTAAGAAAAAATAATATATATGAAGTTTTAATAGAAAAATTAGATATTAATCGATCAATCGTTAATGTAGCGAATAATTTAGATTTAATACCTAGTTATTTGACTTTACACAGTATAAATGCTTTTGGTTATAAGCACACTTTTGATGAATTTAGATTAAAAAAAGAGCTTAAATATATAGATGTTGGATATAATTTTATTATAATTGATACTCCCCCAAGTTTGGATTTTGCTTTAACTAATGCTTTAGTTTGTTGTAACAATGTAATTGTCCCCTTGACAGCAGAAAAATGGACAATTGAAAGTTTTGACCTTTTGAAATTTTTTATGAAAAAAATAGGTGTAGAACTGCCTACTTATTTTATAATAACGAGATTTAAGAAAAATAATACACATAAGCAATTGTTGGAAATGCTGAACTCCAAAGAAAATTTTTTAGGAATGATATCAGAAAGAGAAGATTTAAATAGAAGAATTGCTAGTAATTCTTCTTTTGATTTTCAAATGGATTATATAAAAGAATATAAAAATTCATTAATAAATTTTTATGCAAAATTAAAATAATTTTAGTTATAAGTTCAACGCGTTGAACTTATAACTAAGGAGGCTTGTTATGAAAAATAATACAAAATTAATAATCAATAAAAGGGATATTGATTCTGAGGGGAATGCATTACTTGTAGATTCTTCTAATGTTAGTAAAAATGGTGTTGAAACAGATCGTTATAATACTTTGAAAAAGAAATTGTATGTAAACCTTAGAGAAGGAGTTTCTAATAGAGTAGAATGTATGAAAATCTTAAAAGAAATTAAAGATAATGAATACTATAAACTTGATGGATACAAAAGTTTCGATGCTTTTATAAAGGATTATGATGTTGCAAAAACTCAAGCGTATAACTATTTGAAAATTGCCAATGCAATAGAAGCAGGAGTTATTGAGGAACAATATGTATTAGATAATGGATTTAGATTAATATTAAGTGTATTGAAAGATAAAGAAAGTCCAGTATTGAAAAAATCTAAACAAAACTTAATAAAACCATTAAGATTTCAACTTAAAACTGAAGAAAGTTATGATTTTTACAAAAGCAATGCTAAATTTACAAGTTTTATGATGCAAGAGATTTTTGAAAATCAAAAAGATTTGATTAGTAAACTTTTAAAAATGTATAAACAATTAAAAGGATAACCTATGAACAATTTAGCATACAAAACATATAATATAGAAAGTATAAAAAACGAATTTTTAAATATAGGGTTTAGCAAGGAAGCAATAGATTTTGTTTTCCTACATAATGATAATTACAACTTTGAATTTTTAAAAGAGAAATTAATTGATGTAGAGAAGAATTTGCAAAAAGACATATCTAATTTAGATGCCAAAATAGACAATGTTGAAAAGAATTTAAATTTAAAAATAGATGGTTTGAATATCAAAATAGACAATGTAGAAAAGAGCTTAAATGCCAAAATAGATAGTTTAGATACTAAGATAGATAATGTAGAGAAGAATTTAAATATTAAAATAGATAGTGTTAAAAATGAACTTAATTCTAAAATAGATAGTTTAGACGCCAAAATAGACAATGTAGAAAAGAGCTTAAATGCCAAAATAGATAGTTTAGATACTAAGATAGATAATGTAGAAAAAACTTTGCAAAAAGATATATTTAGCTTGAATACTAAAATAGATAGTGTAGAAAAAACCTTACAAAAGGATATATTTAGCCTAGATAATAAAATAAATGTTTTAAAAAACGAACTTACTGCAAGCAATAGAACAATACAAGTAATTTTAATAATGGGAATAACGCTTGCTCCAATTATCTATTCTATATTCAATAAATATTTTTTAAATTAAGAATGATTAAAATTTTATAAAGCAATAAGTTAGTATATAGCTTTAAAATAGAACTTATTTGAATTTTTTAATAAGATAATTTAAATAAGTTCTTTTGTTTTAACAAATACAAATTGATTTTAATTCTAAATTAGACTATACTCAATTGTTGAAAAGCTTTTAAAAAATAATTTTAATAAGTGAATTCGGTTAAACCCTAGACTTTATTAAGTTCTTATACAAGAGAATTTAATAAAGCTTTTATTAATTATAATAATTTCTGTAAAAAGTTGGTAAAAATAGTTTTTGCTATATATATGTATATATATAGCAAAAAAAGTATATTGCTATCAAAAAAATCCAATTAAGTTGGGTTTAGCTAAGTTCTTTAACAAAAGAATTTAAATAAGCCCAACTATTTTTTTGTAAAAATTTTTGTAAAAAAGTTGGCAAAAATAGTTTTTGCTATTTTAGTTATTACTAAAATATAAGGAGTAAAAACATGACAAACATGTCAAATAATAATCCACAAGACATTAATCAAGGAGAGCTCAAAATGACAAGTGTTAATCAACAAAGTTTTACTGGTTGTGAAATATTTGAGGAAAAATCTTCTCCCATTAAAGAAAAAAGCAAATTAAGCAAAATATGCAAGAAATTACCAGGAATAAGTAATCAAGAATGTTTTAGATTTAATCGAAATATTGATTTTAGTATACAAAGAAACAAACTTGATAAATACGGTGCTAGTGAAGTAGGCAATATTCTTGTTGGAGGTGCTGGGCTGAAGGATTTAATGATAAACAGAATGCTTAAATATTTTGATATGAGCCTACCTTTTGAAGAGAATTTATATATGCTCAAGGGCAAAGAGTTAGAGAATTTAGGATTTAGAGAATTTGTTAAAGCATACGGTGATAATATTGATATTTTATATAAAAACAAATATGCCAATGGAGTTGATAAGTATAACTATTTCAAAAAAATGGGCAGTTCAGAAACTTTAGTGGGCTCAACAATTGATGGCTGGTTTATTAATAATAATGGCGATTTAGAATTATTAGAGATTAAAAGTAGCGACTCTAATTATATGAGTAGCGCTATTGACAAATATAATAAAAATGGCAATTTTTTAAGCAGCAAATATTTTTTCAAATATTATGTGCAGGCGCAAATGCAGCTAGCATGTACTGGTCTTGAGCATTGTAATTTGTTCTTTTTAATAGATGCTGCATCAATTAACTGTAAGATTAAGAGAAATGAGGCCTTAATATCAAAAGTGTTTGAATTTGTTAATAAATGTGAATTAGAAATTATAAATTTAAAAAAAGATATTTATAGTAACCATAGAGAGGAATACTTAATGGCACATAATTTTAACGAGGATACGTTTATAAAACTTGTTGAGGATTTAGTAGAAAGGAGTGATTTTTATAGTTCTGGAGTTGAGTTTGATTGGGCAAGAGAATTTATAGAATATGTTGATTGCGTAGACCTTGAAATTATGGATAGGCAAGTTGCTGAAAATGTTGCGTGTGATCTAATGGATGTTGATAGTGCAAAAAAAGAATTAAACAAAACACAAAACGAACACAAAAAAATAGAAAAGCCTCTTAAAGATTTCATCAAAATGAAAACCGACAATATTACGAATACATGTCCACTAATTGAGCATGTAAATTATAGGTTTAGAGAATTTGTGTTCACTTTTGATTCTAAGAAAAGAGCAATATCAGATAGATTAAGTGGTTTATTGCCAACAAGTGAAACATTGTTTTTCCCTAGCAATATAGCATTTTCAAATAGTGTTGGTGTCCCCATGTGAATGGGTGCACTAAAAAATTAAAAAAATAAATTTAATATAGGAGGATTAATTAATGCTTATTAATAAAATAAAACAAGATAATAGAACTTTACGCCCAGAGATACAAAGGTGGGGTTGTTACTTTTTGTGTCTACATTATTATACAAGTCTATTTAAGAAACGTGAATTTAATGCTTATGAGATAAATGTAGCGTATTATAGATTTATAGGACTTGGCTACATTAAGAGTAATTGTTTTATTATAAATCCGTGTATGATGCTTAATTACTATGGAATTAGAAGTAGTGTGAGATATGAATCTTTTGGTTATTTGGGTACAGCTAATGAATTTGAAATAAGTGAAGTTAAAATCGATAAGGTTAATGGATATCATTTTATAGCAACAAAAAATAAAGAAATATTATATGATTCACTTGACTTAAAACCTCTTAGAAAAATATTTAAAGTAACTTAAAAACGTATATTTAAACTAAAATAGGGGTTTTTACAGTTTTAAATTATTTTTCATGCATTTATAAGCGTGAATTTTGTTAGCAGCAGAGAGTCCATATATATTATCAATTTCGGAAGTTGAATGATATTTCATAAGCTCTTTAATTTGGAAATAGTTATAGCCATTAGATTTTAAATATGAAATAAACAAATTTCTAAATAAATGGAGCGATTTATTAGCGCGAAATCCCGATTTTTTGAGAAGATTTTTAAATTTTTTAGAAATATTGATAATACTAATTTGATTGTATTTAAATTTATGTTTGGTTTTTTGGAAAAGATAAGTACGTCGTAAGTCGAGATTTTTACTATTAAAATAATTTTCGTGGGCTTTTTGAATAGCCCGGAACTCTTCGGAATTGATGACAATTTTTCTAATACAAGTGACATTTCTTTTTTTAGCGATATTTACTTTTATATTGTAAAAAAAATTCTCCAGTTTTACTTAATAGGGGAGTAATATTTTGCATTTTTACTTTTTGCAGTTCTGCGCCCCTGCACCCACTTATTGCGAGTAGATGTAAAAACCAACCAGAAATTGGGTCAATTTGTTTTAATGTTTTGACGCATTTTTCAATTATTTTGATAGCTTTTGGGGTCAAATAAAACTTAGGAGTTGGCTTTAAAGTTTCTTTTTTTGGTTTAGATGAATTTTCTAGTGAATTTTTAAGAATTTTGTTTTCATTTACTATCTTTAGATAGTCTTGGAAGAATTTGCGCATAAAATCTGTATCAAAATTATTTAAATTAAAATAATTATTCATGTCCATAAAATCCTCTCCTTATAGTGTTACTTTTAAATTAAGTAAAAGTAATAAAAATAGATGAAAAAAGTAATTTATATTGTACCAAAAACAAAAAATTTTAGTCAAATTTTTGGGGTTCTCATTGCAAGAGAAATTTGGGTTGTAGAGTAGTTATGATAAACAGAATAGGCAATTTTTCGGGGTGGCAGATAAAGAAAGACATGATACTTTATCTAATCTATAGCAAAGACCCTGAAATTTAATTTGTATGCATTTTGTAGTTTTTTGTAATGAGTGGTGCATTTGCAATGGAGAGATTTTTGCGAGTTGATTAAAATTACATTTACGTTTTATTAATACGCAACAGGTGAATGTAGCAAAATCAAATATTTAAATCTTTGAAAAATTGCAATTATTATGTATCAATGATATGATTGAGATTTATGGAGAGTATTATGAGTAAGAAAATAAAAATATTTATTATTTGTACTGTTGTTATTATGATAAGTTCTTGTAAGAATTATCATGTAAGTAGTAAAGATTTAAAACAAAATGCAGAAGAGAAAATTAAAGGATCTTTAGATAAGATTTTAGATCCAACGAAGGATAAAATTACTTCAAATGGGACAAAAGTAGATGAAGTAGCAAAAAAATTACAAGAAGAAGAAAAAAATGAATTAATGCAGGGCGATGATCCTAATAATGGCGTAATAAATCCTCCACCAGTATTGCCGGCAAGTAGTCAATATAATGCACCGGGATTAAAAGCAGAACAACAAAGTGGTGGTCAACAAGAAGAACAAGCTAAAGTAAGAAAGGAAGATAAGGGGAAAGGAGAAAAAACAGAAGATAGAAAAGAAAAACAAGAGGATAAAGAAGGAAGTGACAAAGAAAAAGAAGAAGTAGAAGAACAAAACAAAGGGAAAAAACAAGAAGCAGAAAAAGAAGCTAAAGAAAAACAAGAAAGAGAAGAACAACAAAGAAAAGCCAAACAAGAAGCAGAAAAAGAAGCTAAAGCAGAACAAGAAAGAGAAGAACAACAAAAACAAGAAGAAGAAAAGAAGGTTAAAGACAAAATCAAAAATCTTGTAGATAAAATAGATAAGATCAATGGAGATATTGATGGTATAAAAGGGAAAACAAGTGTGGGAGCAGAAGAAGTTAGAGATAAAATTACAGGACCTATATATGATGATTTTACTGATGGTAGTAGCTCTATACGTACAACTTGGGGGGATCTGGAAGATGACGAAGATTCAGACTTAGGAAAATTATTAAAAGAATTGAGTGATACTAGAGACAGTTTAAGAACCAAATTAAATGTAGGGAATCAACCATATATTATTGATACTAGAAGTATTGAGCCCCAATTAAAAGAAAATGTAAGTGTTAGCGAAATTAAATCAGACTTAGAAAAATTAAAATCAGAATTAGAAAAAGTTAAAAGCTATCTTAAAGATAGTTCTAAATTTGAAGAAATTAAAGGATACATCAGTGACAGTCAGTAATTATATTAGATGCTTTTAGATGTAACTAAATTTTGCGTACACAAAATAACAGCTAGTAAAAAAGTTCACTGGCTGTTATTTTTTTGTAGATTTCATTGTTATGAATATAGAAATGTTTTCTATCAAAATTTTCATTTAAAAAGTGCAAAAACTATTGCTCAAAATATTGTTTATTTATATACTATCTATAATTAATATGTATACTAATGAGATTTCAAATTTTTATGATAATCTTAGTGAAGATTTAAAAAAGTCAATAAATAAACTTTATGAAACCGAGCAAGCAACTCAAGAGCAAAAAAGTCGAATGTATAGCTCTTATAAAGCAGCGCAAGAATACGGAATAAAAACTGGAAAAAGCACTGAGGAAATAATAAGTGACATTATAGACCATGTAAAAAAATTTATTAAAGACGTTCTGAAAGATAAATATTTAATAAAAAAACATAAAAATTCCAAAAATATGAAGCTTAATTGTAGCTGCAATAAAGGGATGTTAGATAAATGTGTTTAAAAAAATTAGGAGAGTATGATTCTATGGTATTTTTGGGGGCTGCTTATGGTATTCTTAATGATATTAATCAAAAAGTTCCAAAGCGATATCAATTGATTATAATCAACGAATTTAAAGATATACTATTTGTAAGTATACACAACTATGACAAGAGAATTTTTACAAGCTATGATCTAATTAAAACAATAAGAGATTTTCCCTAATTTATATAGTCAAGCTATGACAAAATTTAATAAATTAGTTAATTACTATTTCTAAATCAATAAAAGTCAATAAATACCAAATACCTGTCAATAGATATCAACAAGATAATAGTTAATGTTAATAATTAATAAATTGAATTACTATTTAGAGTAACAAGTTGTTAATTTTGTTATTTTAGGAGAATTTTCTTGAAAAGAGTTAAAAGGCCTTTTGATGATTATGTTGCGTATTTTAGAGAAGGATCGTTAAGCGATAAAGAAATAGCAGCTAAACTAAGGGTTTCCAAAGTAAATGTGTGGAGGATGAGACAAAAATGGAAAAGTGGAGAAAGTTTTGTTAACGAGGACTCTAGACTAACAATTAGTGAGGATATTTTTGAACACCTTTTATCACAAGCTTTTAAATCAGAAGTTAACGCCAAGAAAGTTAGAAGCGAATTGGATTTAGAGAGGGCTAATTTAGAATTAGGATTTATACGTGCATTTAAGCAATATTCTGGTGTTGAACTTGCTAGCATATATACTAAAATAGAAAATTTAATAACTGAAATTGACGCTTTAAATAAAGCAAATAGTAAAAAAAACAAGCAAGTTGTTAATGGAGAAATTAATTCTTTAAAAATCGAGCTTGATGAATATATAAAGGAGTGTTCAATAAGAGAAATGGAGCTTTACTATGAATGTATGAAAAAACTTGCAACTGCTAATGAGGCTGAAAGCAAAAACAACTACAAAAATAGTAAAGGGCACAAGTGAACTTATATCAAACAAAACTTTTTACAACATTACAAAAGGAATACAAAAATAAATATGGAGTTGACATATCGCAATTTATAAAGCTAACAAACTCTTTAATTGATTTTGCTAAGTTTGAAGAAAAACAGTTAACTTTAAAGCAAAAAAATGTAATAAAAAGCATTAAAAAGAATAATGAAAAGAAGATTATACTCAGCGGTGGTATAGCTAGTGGCAAAACATATCTTGCGTGTTATCTTTTTCTAAAAAGTTTAATTTAAAATAAAAAGTTATACTCTAGTGATACGAATAATTTCATTATTGGGAATTCACAACGCTCAGTTGAAGTTAATGTTTTGGGACAATTTGAAAAGCTATGTAAACTTCTTAAAATTTCGTATATTCCAAGACATACAAATAATTCATATATTCTGATTGATTCACTGCGTATTGATCTATACGGTGGAGATAAGGCAAGTGATTTTGAAAGATTTAGGGGAAGTAATTCGGCACTTATTTTTGTCAATGAGGCTACAACTTTACACAAGCAAACGTTAGAGGAAGTCTTAAAAAGACTAAGGTGCAGGTAAGAAACTATTATTTTTGATACTAATCCCGATCATCCAGAACACTATTTCAAAACCTATTATATTGATAATATAGCGACCTTTAAAACATATAATTTTACAACTTATGATAATTTGCTACTTAGCAAAGGATTTATCGAAACACAAGAAAAACTCTATAAAGATATACCATCATATAAAGCAAGAGTTTTGCTAGGTGAGTGGATAGCAAGCACTGATTCAATTTTTACACAAATAAATATTACTGATGATTATGTATTTACTAGCCCGATAGCATATTTAGACCCAGCATTTAGTGTTGGCGGGGACAACACTGCATTATGTGTTATGGAGCGAATTGATGATAAGTATTATGCTTTTGTATTTCAAGACCAACGACCAGCCAATGATCCTTATATTATGAATATGGTAAAGACTGTTATAGAAAATTTCAATGTGTATACACTGTATTTAGAGGATAGAGATAATATAAAAGGTGCTGGTGGATTGACCTGTGAATACATCTTGCTAAGAAATAATATAAGCCAATATTTTAGAATTGTTCCAGTTAAGCCAAAGTCTAATAAATTTAGCAGAATAACAACGTTAATTACGCCGTTTACTTATAAGAAACTTTATATTACAAAGTACAGTAGTTCTTCTGTATTTAATGATATTTATTCGTATAAGGGGGATAGCAAAACCCATGATGATGCTCTTGATGCAATATCTGCAGCATATTTGATGTTGTCTTTAGGATATAGAGAGCGAAGTGTTCACTTTGGCAATCAAAGATTTTTGTAA
>NZ_CP015787.1 GCF_001945665.1 Borreliella mayonii
CCATATCAAAATCATAATCAATTTATATTTATCTAAAATTGTAGCCCATACAAAATACAAAATATTTTTTTCTTTTGATTAAAAAGTATTTACTTTTTAATCAAAAGTATGCTATACTCTTATATAAGAAAATATATTTTACGGAGTAAAAAAATGAAAAATTTCCCTAACATAAAAACCCCCAAAACTTGTAACAATAAATTACAACATAAATTAGTAGTTCTTATCTCAACACTAGCGTACATAAATAAAACACATAAGAAATACACACAAAAAATCATACTCTATTATTTTAATGAAAATCTAAAACGAAATGGTCAACCACCCGTTAAACTAAAAACAATGCAAAATTATCTTTACAAATTAGAAAAAGAATTTAAAGTCACAACTAATTATCACAAACACTTAGGAGTAAATTTTGGGACCGAAATATACTATCAACTTAATTTTTCTAAAAAAGATTGTTATCAAAAAATAAACGAATACTTTCAAGAAAAAAAAGATTTAAGATTTCAAAATAGAGCTACAAGGGGCCTTAAAGATAGATTTACTAAAAATGGGAGTGTAGAGTTACCGGAGTGTTTAAATAATAAAAATAATATAAAAGAAGAAAGAAAGATTAAACAAATAGAAAAGTATCAAGTAAGAAATTATTTCAATAAATGTAACTTTTTATGTAAAAAAATTATTTCAATTTTTCTTACAATTTTATTCAATTTAGATATTGATAAAGATAATATAATCAAAATACTTAAAATCATAAAAATAACAGAAATTAAATTACTAAAAAATAAAAATATACATTTTAATAAATCTAACTTAAAAGAAAAGCAAAACAAATTAAAAGAAATTCTAAAAAACACTCAAAAAGAATTTGAAAAAAATGAATATAATCCTAAACAATTAGAAATAAATCTTCAAAAAATATACGAAAATTACAAATTTAAGCCTCATTTTATTATTGAAAATCATAAATATAATGATTTAAGTAACATAAAACGTAAATTAGAAAAGTCGATTGAAAGAAAAAAAGAAAATCTCCAAAAAGATTATCAAAATTTAAAGATAAACGTTTTCAATATTCTTATTGAACAACTAAAAAAAGACACAAATATTGAAATCTTAAAGCCCATTATCAAAAAATATTTAAATAACCAAAAGAAAATAGAATACAATAAAGTATTTGGTATATATTATTGCGAATTATTAGAGCTAATAGAACATCAAAAAAGTGTATTGAGTTTAAAAGAATTAGATAGAAAGACTATATAAGGATTAAATATGGAAAATTCAATGAAGATTGAGCAAATAGATAAAAAAATAATTAAGAAAAGAAAAAATCCGTTTTTAAAAAAAGAAAAAGAAAATAATAAAACTGTGTATCATATGAAAGTAGTAACTGATATTCATAAATGGGGGATTGATACTAAAAAAAATGCATGTCGTGTATCATTTAGAGAATTATATGATCAAACAGAAATTCAAGAAATTCGATTATATTCGATAAAAAAAGGGGATAAGTTTTTAGGAATTTTTTATGGTTATAGAAAACCAATAAAAAATGTTTTTGTAAGATATACAATAGATGGAGTTAAAAAAGCATATTCATTTTCAAAAACATATTACATAGAGTTTAGATTTAAAACCGGCAGTGTTTTTTGTTATTTAAAGGGTATGAGGCGTTTAATAAAAAAAGAAAAGATAGATACACCCTATAATAAAGCACTTGTTGATAGATTGATGGATTTAGAAAAACATGTATACGAATTCTACAATAAAAAATATTCTGGTGAAGGGCTAATTATTAAATGGATATTAAAAAATCTAAAATAATAACAATAGCCAATATCAAGGGTGGTGTTGGTAAAAGTACAAGTGCAATTATATTTTCAATATTATTGTCTCAAAAATATAAGGTGCTTTTAATAGATATGGACACTCAAGCATCTACTACTAGTTATTTTAATAAAAAAATAATAGAGAATAAATTTGATTTACTTGAGAAGAATATATATAAAGTTTTAAAATCAAATTATTTAATAAATGATTCAATCATTAACGTTAATAATGGGCTTGATTTATTGCCCAGCTATTTAGGTTTACATGCTTTTAGTGAAGAGATTTTACATTATAAAACACATAGATTAAAGGACAGCTTTAAATATTTAAAATTCAATTATGATTATATTATAATTGATACAAATCCCCATTTAGACTCTACATTATCCAATGCTTTAGTTATTAGTGGACATATTATAGTCCCAATGACAGCAGAAAAGTGGGCCATTGAAAGTTTGCAACTACTAGAGTTTTTTATAAATAAATTAAAGTTAAACTTGAAAGTATTTTTATTCGCAACAAAATTTAAAAAAAATAAAACACATAAAGATTTACTGGAAATATTGCAAAAAAAATCAAGGTTTTTGGGCATTATATCAGAACGAGAAGATTTAAATAGGAGAATTGCTAAAAATGATGGTTTTGATTTAGATAAAGATTATATAAAGGAGTATCTTAATATTTTAAATAATTTTAATGCAAAAGCATAAAATTAGTGCGCCGGGCGCACTAATTTTATGTAAATAAGGATAAAAAAGTAGTGATTTTATATTAAAAATACAAGGGGGATTTTAATTATGAGTTTAGGAATAGAGATAAGCGATAGAATAATAGTAAAAGAGGAAATAAAAAAGAATTTAAATAATAAGGATGAAATAATAGAACATTATAATATGTTAAAAACACATTTAAAGTCTAATTTACAACAAGGTATTTACTCTAAGATAGAAAATATGAAGATTTTAAAAGAAATTAAAGATAATAAATATTATAAATTAGATGGATATAAAAATTTTGATGCTTTCATAAAAGATTATAAGTTAGCTAAAACTCAAACTTATTGCTATTTAAGAATAGCATTAGCTATAGAAAATGGTGTTATAGAGGAGCCTTTCTTATTAGAAAATGGCATTAAGGAGACTATACTTTTTTTAAGAAATAGTAATTCAGAAAAGGTTAAAAAATCTAAGCAAAATCCAATAAAACCTTTAAGGTTTCAACTTAAAAAGCAAGAAAGCTATGATTTTTACAAAAAAAATGCTAAATTTACAGCGTTTATTTTGGAAGAACTTCTTGAAAATCGAAAAGATTTTCTTAATAAGCTTTTAAAGAAATATGAAGGACTAAAAATTTAATTTGAGAATTTTATAAATAATTTAGAGAATAGTTTTTTATAAGTTCTTTTAAAAGAGAATTTAGTAAAGCCCTAAACGTTTTTTACAAAAAATTTTTTGTAAAAAACTTGTCAAAAATAGTTTTTGACATATACTTATATGTAAGAAAAAAATATTTTACGGAGTAAAAAAGTGAAAAACCTAAATAACAATCCACAAGAAATTAATCAAGCAGAAATTGACCACGGTAGGCCATCTATAAGGTAATATATAGGATCAATAAACGGGATATTGAAAAGAATACGTATTAATTCGTTTTTTATTAGATAAACCACAACATCTAGAGTGTCTAATAAAACGTTATTTTCTTTAATACCAATTTTCCTTAATATTTGGAGCAGTAATTGATAAAATTTCACTTTTAGTATACTCATTTACAAAATCGTAATTATCTAGTCTTTTCTTAATTAAATTAAAATCTTCTTTAGAAAAAATTTTTTTGGCTTTTGTATAATTTTTTTTATATCTGTTTCATCAATAGCGGCATTTAAACTAAAACTTAATATAAATAAAAATAATAATAAGAATACTTTTCTCATATCCCCTCCTAGGCTTTATTATACACATATTAGCTATGCTAATAAGAATTAGAACAAGACTAACAAATAGTCTTAATTTGGTGTTTAGAAATTAAGCATTGTTGATAGGATATTGGTAATTTTTATTTGATAAACTTAATAATTAACCAAATAATAAGACCATTAACAATAATAGAGATAAAGGGGGTTATTATTATGAAAAGAAAAACACTCTTTCTATGGTATGCATTAAATTTTTATAAAACTAAAACGTTTTGTTTATAAAAATTTTTTTGAATATCTTTAATATCTTTTTCTAAATTAAATATTTTAGTCTCTAAACCAGCAATTTTCTTATTTAAGTTAAAAATATTTTTTTGTGAAAGATTTTCTTCACTAAATTTTGTCTAAGTTCCTAGCATTAATTTTCTAAAGTATGAATTATTGTTTCTTGATACTAGTAACATTGTCTACAAGAAATTAATAATATAATAAGAATACAAAAAATAAAAATTTTATATTTCATGGGGCCTCTCCAAAATTAAAAGTAAAGCAAAATTATCTAATTGTAAAACAACTAATTTCAAGATATATTAGGCAAAGTAAAACATAAAAACTATTTATTGAAATTTTTTTTATGTTTTTGCAACAATCCAAATTTAATTTTTCAAAGATTTAAATATCTAATTTGTTACATTTTTCTGTTACATATTAACAAACTACAAATGTAATAAAAATGAAATTTTGGGAAGTTCTTCATTATAGGAATTAATCTTGTTAAAATGGCTAATAAATGACATATAGTACAAATTTAGTAGTTTTTTATAAATAATAAACTGAGTATATCACATATTCAGTCTGATCCCCTTGAAATTACCTATAGTGTTTATTATAGCTCCTGCTAAGCCTGCATTTGGCATTTAATGAGAGCACGAATAGTTACTCTAAACGCATTAGTTTTTGGTAAAATTCGACTTGCAATTTTTAGTAATTTAAAGTTAACATTTAGAGAAAATCGTTTTTGTAAACTCAATATATTTATTTTATTTAACTAAAAGACACCCTGAATTTATTCTCAATAATAATTAAAAAATTAACAAAAACTATTAAATGAACACAAAATCACTACTTTAGAGTAGCCAACTTAATAAAGTCTTTTTATAATGAATATTATCACTTTACAAGTTTTATATATAAAGGGGGGATTTATTGTGACTAAAGCTTTTAATGATGATATACGGTGTAATTCTTGCAACAGATTAATTAGAAAATATGACGAAACTTGTGTCGCCTGTGGGGCTAAAAATAACCAAAATAAAAAACCCTATTATAGCTTAATATCATTTTTATTTTGTCTATTTTTTGGCTATTTAGGATTTTCTTATTTAGGCAAAACCCCTAAAATAGGTTTTACATTTTTATTTATATCTATTGTTTTTTTGTTAATTGCCTTATTAATATTTAAAACGAACAAGTTTACTAATAAGTACTAGATTTGTTCGTTTTAATACCAATAAGGAAAATATTATTTTGTCCTATTTCAAATCTACACTCATTTTTTATACAAACATAAGTAGACATCATTAAAATCCATAAAATTAGGAACAAAAACCATAGAAAAAATTCAGTTTTCATTTTCATAGAGCTTCCCCTTCAGTGTCTGTGAACTGCTATTTCTAAATCAAAGATTATAGAAATAGCTTCTTGTTTCATCCCATGATAGCTTTTTAGGCTCTAAAAGAACGGTCATCCACTAGAGCATGGTCCACAAGCTTTACTTCAGGCAGTTCCTGCCTTAGTTTTTATTTCTTTATAATAATTCATCAACAATCTAAAAACAGTATCTTCAAGGCTTATACGAAAAAAATATTCTACTTATTTAGATAGGCATTACTGGAAACCTTATTTTTGGTCTAGAAGTTATTGCCTTATCTCTACTGGAGGAACTTCTATTGATATCATCAAAAAGTATATTCAAAATCAAAACAAATCTATTTATTAGCAAATTCATCTCCACCTAAATTTCATAGAAATTATAAGTGGAAAATTCTTTGTTATTTTTAGGTAAAGCTACTCTATCCCAAATTTTTTAGTAAATCTTTTAGTATAATACAAACTATGGAATAGAATTAATATAAATTGATATTATTTTATTTTGATATTTAATTTTGTTTTATTTAAAAGTGGAGTTAATTAATGAAAATTAATGATTTTTTAGATTTTAAAAAAGAAATTACAGAAATAGTGCTTGAAGTAGTCAAGGATTATCATAAAGCAGGAAAAGAAAATAAAATAAAAAAATCAACCAAAAATAAACAAGAAAATTCTAAAACCCCTGCTAAGTTGTACTTAAATCCAAAAATTAATCAATTAATTATAAAATGTGTCAAAACCCTAAAACAAATTGACCCTATATCTGGATGGTTTGTACATCTACTGGTAATAAGTGGGTGTAGGGGCGCCGAACTGCAAAAAGTAAAAATGCAAGATATTACAACTTTTTTAAGCAAAACCGGAAAAACTTTATACAACATAAAAGTAAATGTGGCCAAAAAAAAATTTACTACTTGTACTAGAGAATTTATTATAACCGAAAAAGAATTTACTGCTATTCAAAAAGTACACGAAACTTACTTCAAAAAGAAAAATCTTAATACTAGCCGCACTTATTTTTTTCAAAAAACCAAACATAGGTTTAAAGATAATCGAATTAGCATTGACCATATTGCTAAAAAATTCAAAAAGTTACTTAGAAAATGGGGGTTTGAGACACGTAAATCACTTCATTTGTGTAGAAATATATTTATTTTCAATTTAAAATCTAGTGGCTACAACTCTTTTCAAATTAAAGAACTTATGAAATATTCTTCAACATATGAAATTGATAATATTTATGGACTATCTCACGCAAGTAAAATTCAAGCGTATGAGTGCATAAAAAATAGTATTGCCTTATAGCTTAACCAGTTAAGCTTGAATATCTTTATTTTTGACATATAATCCTTTATATTCATTTATATATCTTTAACAATTTTTTTTCAGTGTTCCTATTCAATGGGGACACTGACACTATTTGCAAATGCTATATTGCTAGGGAAAAATACTGTACCACTTGTTGGTAGTAGTCCCTTTAATCTATCTGATATTGCCCTTTTCTTAGGGTCAAGAGTAAACACAAACTCTCTAAATTTATAATTTAACTGCTCAATTAGTGGATATGTATTCGTAATATTGTAAATTAGCATCTTCAACCTATCTTTAATGGGCTTTTCTCTTTTTTTATTTTCGTTTTGGATTCTATTTAATTCTTTTTATAGACTATCAATCTCCATTAAATCATACGCAAGATTTTCAGCAGATTGATTATCCTTAATTTCAAGGTCTGCACAATCAACATATTCTATAAATTCTCTTGCCCAATCAAACTCAACTCCAGAACTATAAAAATCACTCCTTTCTACTAAATCTTCAACGAGATTTAGTAGAAAATCATTGTCACCATTATTTAATTTTAATAAATTGACCGCATTGTTTTTAACAATTTTATTTCTTAAATTGGAAACTTCAAATTCACATTTATTAACAAATTCTAACACTTTTGCTATCAAAAGATTATTTCTTTTAATCTTACAGTTAACTGGTGCAGCATCTATTAAAAAGAATAAATTACAATACTCAAGCCCAGTACACGCTAGTTGCACTTGAGCCTGCACATAGTATTTGAAAAAATACTTACTGCTTAAAAAATTGCCATTTTTATTATACTCATCAATAGCACTACTCATATAATTAGAGTCGCTACTTTTAATCTCTAATAGTTCTAAATCACTATCATTATTAATAAACCAGCCATCAATTATTGCACCTACTAAATTTTCTGAACTACCTATTTTTTTGGAATAGTTATACTTATCAACACCGTTGGCATATTTGTTTTTATACAAAATATCAATATTATCCCCGTGTGCTTTAATAAATTCTCTAAATCCTAAATTCTCTAACTCTTTGCCCTTGAGCATATATAAATTCTCTTCATAAGGCATACTTATACCAAAATATTTAAGTACTCTATTCATCATTAAATCTTTTAGTCCTGCACCACCAGTTAGAATATTACCTACTTCACTAGCTCCGTATTTATCAAGTTTGTTTCTTTGCACACTAAAATCAATATTGCGATTAAATCTAAAGCATTCTTGACTGCTTATTTTTGGCAATTTCTTGTCCATCTTGCTTAATTTGCTTTTTTCTTTAGTTTGATTAACTTGATAATCAAGTTCTATAAAATCTTCAAAACCAATAAAATTTTGTTGATTGTGTGCTTGATTAATTTCTTGTGGATTGTTGTTTAAATTTTTCATTTTTTTACTCCGTAAAATATATTTTCTTATATAAGAAGATATCAAAAACTATTTTTATCAAGTTTTTTACAAAAAAATTTAGGGCTTTACTAAGTTCTTTTAAAAGAGAATTTAGTAAAGCCCTATGGATTTAAGAACTGATATTTAACGGTCGTAATAATAAATGAAAATTAATACAACTATTAGTAGTATA
Organism: Borreliella mayonii; assembly: GCF_001945665.1. Lineage (NCBI taxonomy): Bacteria > Pseudomonadati > Spirochaetota > Spirochaetia > Spirochaetales > Borreliaceae > Borreliella > Borreliella mayonii. The sequence goes on from NZ_CP015787.1 coordinate 8,306, forward strand.
GA
>NZ_CP015788.1 GCF_001945665.1 Borreliella mayonii
GAAATAATTTTTAAATAGTATAAATATTTTAGCTCTAAAAAAGATTAATTACACATGTGAATTAAGAAACGCAAACTTTAACTCAAAAATCTAAACCCGCAAAATTTTATATTTCTTTGTAAGAAATATATCATAAACTTTATCTAATCTTGTTTTAACTCTATCTAACCTAGCTTTAAATTAATTAACAACTGAAGTAACTAAATTTTTTGTTGTTTTCAACTTCAAGTGTTACACCACTTTTTATCTAAATTATCTATTTTAAAAACCTTAATCGACATCTCAATTCTTTTTTTTGCCTCATTTTTTAGTTTAAAATCTTATTTTTTATTTTTTTTATTAACTTATTTATGCTAAAAAATTTTATTATTGAGTAAATAATTCTCATATCCTTTTATTAAAAACGAAATATAATCTTCCCTTTTTTTGTTTTTTAATACCTTAAAATCACTAAGCAAAGTAATAAAATCTTTTTTGGTTAATGAATAAAGACTAGCTACAATAAAATTGTTTTCATTTTCTTTTTCTTTAAAAAATTCATCTTCCACATTTAGATTTAGTATTTTATTAACCTTTTCTTTATCAAACTCAAAATATTCTAAGCAAAGTAAATATTTAAAGTTCTTGGGATCATTTTTAGCTATTAATAAAGAAGTATTTTTTACAAGATTAAATATAAAGAATTACTTAAAATTTCTTTTTCTTCGGGTTGGGGCATAGGGCATTAATATAAACATGATTTTAGCACATTTGAATCAATAAATCTTCTTATCAAAAAATAAAATGCTAATGAATTAAAAATAGAAATAATAAATAATTTCTTATAAATAGATATTGGGGGTTCTTCATAATTTATATATAGCGACTCTATACAATAGGAATTTTTAGGGCATAATGTACTAATCATGGTTCTTTGATCCGTATTTATTGCAATTTTTCTATAGAATACTCTTTCGGTTTGATATTGGTTATTTTTAGTCAATACTTTTTCTAAGTCTTCTTTATTTATCCATAGCAATTTAGAACTTTCTTTTTCAGTCTTATCTTCAAAAAATCTTGAATTAAATTGATGGATATTAGCTCCAGAATAAAGAAATATAAAGTTTTCATTACTATATTCTTTATACAATGCTTTATACTTTGTTAAATTTAGCCCTACTCCAAAATCAATATATTCTTGATGAAGAACACTGAATTGACTAAATATTTTGTTAATTAAGCTGAATTCTTCATTATCTTTAAATTCAATAATTGCTTCTTGAATAGGAGATAGTTTCTTAATTTGATTTATATTTAATTCAACTCCTTTATAAGCATCGTCTTTACTATCTTTTAAATCCCTAGTTATTTCTTTTAAGATATTATCACTACTCTGAATCATGAATTTTGCTTTAAAGCTCGATGTAAATTCTTTAATATTACCAAGTTGAAATATTACAAATTTAAAACGAGAATCCACATCTTTATTTTTTTTATTTTCAAATTGATAAATATAGTTAAGTTTATAGTGAGCAAATATATGTTTTCTTAACAATCTAGAACTAAATTCACTCCAAAGACTAGAAGGAGTTAGATAGGTTAAATTACCCCCTGGTTTTATAAGTTTTAAATTAAATGAAGTAAAATATCTAAAAAGATTTGGGTCTCCACCACTAGTAAAGTCTTTAAAATCAAATTTATAAATATTATTAATGGCAATTATACTATTTTTTCTTCATTGTATTCAATGCTCAAAGGATGATTATCTTTGCTAAGTATTTCTTGCTTTATGCTATTTTGTTCTTTTATGACTAGTTTTCTGTAGCTAGGAATATGTTTTGAGAAAAACTCTGTTTCATTAAATTTAGTTTTCTCCCATGGAGGATTTCCAATTACAATATCAAATCCTTCTTGAATATCTGGAAATTCAATTCCATAGTGAAAAAATTTATAGTAGCTACTTAATTTCCTAATTTTTTCTATTTTTTCTTTATCTTCACTAGAAGTTTTATTGCCCAAAATATTTTCAATTAAACTAATTACAGATGTAATATCGCTAAATTCTATATTTAAAAATTTATCAAAAGATAATGAATAAAGCTTAATTAAAGAAAATATTATTCTTAAATTATCTATATCTTTACTTTCTTCATATTCTTTGTATATCTTTTTAGATTTTTCTATATCTTCTTTAATAGTATCATTAATCCCTCTAATTTTTTGATAGATATCTTCTAAAATAGTTATAATTTCTTTAATCCTTTTTTTAAACAAAGAAAATCCACTCTCAAATTTCTTTTTTACAACATTAAAAAATTCGTCCTTGGCATATCCTAGTAAGGCATTTCCTACTTTTATATGATGCTCAATAAAGCTTAGTGGTGTTCCAAAAATAAAGGTATTAATCCACAAACTTAGCATGGTAATTTCAACTGAAATAGGATTAATATCAACACCATAAATACACTTCTTTAGCAACATCCTTTTTAAGTACTAATTCCTTGCTTATACTATCTTGAACACATATTCTTCACTTTCTTTGATAATAACCCTATATTCTTTATCAAGCTCTTTTTTTACATCTTCAAATTTATCTAGCTCGTACCATACTTTTTCTGCTAAGTAATCTAAACAAGAAATCAAGAAATGCCCTGATCCATAAGAATTATCAATGATTTTTATATCTAAAGGGGACTTGGTTTTAAGCTGTTCTTCAATTGATGATATGACCATAAAATCAGTTAGGTCATCTGGAGTGTAATATGCTCCACTTTTCTTTCTATCAAGCGATCTAGATGTAAGATAAATATTCCCTTTATAGTATGTGGCAACTTTGTTTGCCTGCTTGTTTGCAAGCTCTTCTTCGGTACGAATGAGATAAGCTCCGTCTTCAATAATACGATGAACAGTAGTATCTGCAATTCTTAGGTCATATTTCAAGTAGAGTTTCGTACAATTCTCCAAAACTTTTAGGATCTAACTTTGAATACTCTACAAATTTTTCATCTTTAATATTTTTTTCTTCAAAGAAAAGTATTTTAATTAGTATTTCTTCAAGTTCACTAATACTTAGCAAACTTTCATTATTTAAATATTTAACCTTATCTTCTGAAAATAACCCTCCATTAAATACGGGAAACTTTATTGCATCACTTCCTTTATCAAGTAAATTGAAAATTGTTATTATTTTTTTATATCCTAATTTATTTTTTGTATTTTTATCATAAAAAAATACCTAAAAGATATAGAAGATCTGTATAGCTTATTTTCTTTTAATATTTTCTTAAAAATGTCGTTATCTTCAATATATGCAATAAAAAATATTCTTAAAATAAAAATAATTGATTCTTCAAGTATGCTAGCTAAAATATGCTGAGCAATTTCTTTGGGCTGATACTTTAAATTCTTTGTCATATATATTTTTTGCAATTTTAAATACTATAGGGTCATCAGGTCTCTCATAAAGTATCTCTTCTAGAGTTTTTTAAATTATCTCTTTTTCTTTAGCTATTTGCTCTTTTTCAACCTCTATTACATTACTTGTCTTTAGATATCTTTCTTTTCTTATAAGGTAGATGAATAAAACAAACCATTCTTATTCCTTATATTCTTCTTTTTCTTCAATTTTAGAAAAATTAAATTCAATATATCTTTTTTCTCCATAAAGTACTTTCGATTTGTCATATAATCTCCATACCTTTCCATTTTAAAGTATCTCATAATGTTTTTGATATTGATGATTTAGATATCTATAGCTGATCTTCTGCTTCTTTTACTTTATCTTTAGCATCAAAACTAAATGATGGGCGCTTAACCTCTGCTATAAGCAAGATATCTTCGACAGGAATAGGTTCATTATTTTTTTTAGCTTCTTTTAAATTTATTATTAAAGGCTACTTTGTCTTTATCGTTTTCAAAAAGCAGTATATCTACTCTAGACTCCACTCCTTCTATTTGCCCGGCTTTTTGTTGTTCTACTGAATAATTTAGTTCTTAAATATATACTTTAGCAAAGACTCTATATTTGCTTCTGTTGAATTATCATCTATTATCTATTGAAGAAAGTTTATTTTTTATAAGAATAAAAAGTCTTTTGGCTTATTAATATTTTCCTTTTTTATAAAGTCTTTTGATAATTGTCTATAAAGAGATATATTGGGATTATTTGTTTTTAAGATATCATTAGTTTTCATTATCTATGCTTTTAAAAAACCATTTATATTGTTTGCAAATCTTTTCCATATATTATTTTAATATTAACAATATATTCTAAAAAAATTAAGTTTTTAATTAAAAACTTAATTTTAAATAAATCGGTTGATAGAATACTTTCAATGAATTCAACCACAATAAAGATCATATTCATTTATTACTAGAATTTACTCCCAATATACACCTTCTAAATTTATTAATAATCTAAAAACAGCATCTTTAAGATTTATAAGAAAAAAATATTTTATTTATTTAGAGAAGTATTACTGGAAACCTTATTTGGTCTAGAAATTATTGTGTTCTCTTTGCTGGAGATGAATATTCTATTGATATCGTCAAAAAGTATATTCAAAAACAAAACAAATCTATTTATTAACAAATTCATCTCCACCTAAATTTCATAGAAATTATAGGTGGAAAATTTTTTGTTATTTTTGTTAAATTATCAAATAATATTAAAATTACTTGATAATAATATCAAATTATAATATTATTATTTTGTATTAAAATTAATATTTATTAGTTCAAATTTATAAGGAGAATATCTTGAAAAACCCTAAATTAAATACATCTAAGCTTAACATTATTACAGCAATATTAACTTCAATTTGCATATCATGTGCACCTCTTGGTAATGTTAATCCAAACAAACTAAACAGCCGTGCCACTACAAGGAATCTAAAAAAAACAAAAACCCGTACCAATTCGAGAGCTCCAAAAAAAACAAACAGTCGCACCAATTCAGAAAATTTATCGGAAAATCCAACAAAAAATCTAGAAGTAAATAACCAAAATCTTGAAAATGAATCTCAAAATCCAAAATCTTCAAATCAAAGCCCCCAAGAACAAACTACAATCTCAAAATTAGAAAACATTGGTAAAGACCTAGAAGCTCAAAAAAAGGAAGAAGATACACAAATAGCTAAATCTGATAGTGTTCAATATGATTTCCTAGAGACTTTTAAACTTCAAAGAGATGATGTTTTTATGCATCGTGAAAAAATGAAATTAAAAAGAATAATTTACTCATCCCTAAATTACGAAAAAGAAAAAATATTGACATTAAAAGAAATTCTTGAAAAACTTGATAAAAATTCTGCGAGCCGACTAATAGCTCGTAAATTTCTTGAAACAGCAAAGAATATTCAACTTCAAACAGAAAACAGACATTTAAAAAAAATACAAAATATATTACACACTTTAAGCAAAGAAGAAGCCGAAGAATTACTACAACACACAGAACAGGATTTAAAGAAAAAACAAAACTTTGTAAAAGCTTTAAACAAAACCATTGAGGCTTACAATAAAAATTCCGGAGACCTCAAAACTAATGAAGAAAATCTAGCAAATCACATAAAGGATAAATACTACGAAGCTCTTTATCTACTAAATTAAGCCTATTAATCTAAACAAAAAATTAATAAGTTGCGCTTGATATTTTTTTAAAAGAGAAGTTAATTCTTCTCTTTTTTTATTCATACAATCAGTCCAAGCTAAAAACACAAAATAAGAATTTAATCTTTTTAGCTATAAAATAATAATTATTAATTTTAGTCTATAAGGAGAGTATTTGGACAAAAATTAAACTAAATATAACTAAGCTTAATATTATTACAGCAATATTAACTTTAATTTTCATCTCATGCGCATCTAAACAGGCTACATAGCTGGAATAATTATTCCAGCTACATTTACAAATAAACACCCCGCAAATCTTAAATAAAATAACAACTTTTTTTAAAATAAATCTCCTCTACTTAACTTTAATAAGTTAAAATAATTATAAAATTTACTTATAATAAAAGTACCCTGGCATTCTAAACAAACACACCGCAAAAGCAATTTAAATTTTACTCTTAACTAAGAGCTTATTTTATTATATAAAATAAAACACAAACAATAATAAATGGCTTAATATTAATATTTAAATTATAAAAATATGCAAATACTAGTTTATAAATTAACAAAAAAACATATAAGGGGGACTTTATGAAAATCACAAATATAGCAAGCATATTAATAAGTTTCAAATAGATGGGGGAATGAATCAAAACAAATACCACAAATGAAAATTCTCAAAATAATATTTTAAGAATCTCAGCTATAAAATCAGAAATAGAAGAGATAAACAAAATTATTCAAAAAAAATCTCTTTCAATAGAAAAGCATAGAGGGGAAAAAAAGATTACCATTGAGAAAGTAATAGATCACAGTATAATTATCATAGCTACAGGGGGCGGCAAAATAAATGCAGCCCTTTGGACAAACTATATTATATCAAAACATAAAATTGATCACATAACTAATATTAAAAAATTATTTCCAAAAAGTTCTACTCAAATTTTATAACTAAAATCTTAAAAAAAACAATCAAATTCCTATTAATCTAACATTAATGCAAAAATGCCTCAACATATTAGAAAAAGAAACAAAAGTCATCGTTAAATTATATACTAACAAGAATTCTATATCCAAAATTTATTATACCCCCAAAAAAGCTCATTTAAAATAAAGCGCCATGCCATTTCCACTATAAAAGAATCATTATAAACCGAGTTTGTGCAAAAACTTACAACTTGCCACAACAATTTACAATAAAATTATGTAAACAAACAATTTCTTTGTAAATTGACCGAATCAAGAAATATAAATTTTGAGAATATATAATTTTCTATAATCAATAATGAAAATTTTTAGGTACTTATTTGGAAAATTTGTTTAAAACAATAAGGCGTATAAATTGCAACAATAAGCTATCTTATCACCTAATAATCCTTACTTTCACCCCACACAATAATAAAAACCCGCATAAACACGAAAGCAAGGGTTAGCTACTATGGTGAGGTATTATACGTCGTATATTTAACGACAACATTATGAAATATTACCCTGCTTGATAAAGCTATTGAAACATAGTAATTTTACAAATTGTTAACATAAATAATTAATTGTAGATTTTAATACAAAAATACAATCGGACTATCTTAAAATTTATTATTAGATAATCGAATTGTATTTTTATAAGGAAAATAAATTTTGACTAAAGATTTTGATGATGAGATACATTGTAATTCTTGCAACAAACTAATTAAAAATTATGATAAAATTTGTATCGCTTGTGGGGGCTAAAAATAAAAAATCTTATTACATATTAATAGCATTTTTATTATGTTTATTTTTTGGCTATTTAGGGCTTCATAATTTTTAAAGTTTTTGTGATTTAAATTCACACGATATTCAACCAATTCAACTGGGCTTAATACCACAAAAAGTTTATTAAAATACTTCTCATTAAGTCAGACAATGGGGGCATATTGTGACAACTACCATCTTTTAAACTATGGAAAGCCTTTTCTATATCATCCAGCAAAAGATGCTCAGCCATATATAATTTTAAATTAGAAATTTTACCTTCAGTAAACATCATCAGAACATATGCCGTAACTTTATAAATTATTAAAATTCTCAAAAAAGTTTGAACAGCTTGCTCTTGTTTATCAGGCAAAAACCCCAACAAAGCTAATGTTTTTATTATACAAACTCCAACCAAGGTCCTTATATATATACTCCTTGCCCATATTAATATAAAAATAAACTATAAATATACAAGTTTATCAAAATACTATTATTAATAAACTTAAAAAGCTCTACTAAGATAGTTTGTGGTAGAACTAATAAAAATAATACTAAAGTCTATAACAATTTTATCTTTTATCAAGAATTATTAAATACCAAATCATTACTAAATATTATTATGATTATTCCAATATTATATTTAATATAAGATTTTAGATTTTAGATAAGGAAAATATTTATGAAATACAAAATCATTGCAGGCTTATTTGTTTTTCTGCTTTTAAATGCTTGCAATCCAGATTTCAACACTAATCAAAAAGATATGAAGTATAATCTAGTAAAAAAGGGCCAAAATCCAATAAAAAAAGATTACAATCCAGTAAAAAGATGTTAGAGCTCAATACAGAAGCAAGCCCAAATCAAAAAGAAGGCCTAAATCAAGAAGCAAACTCTAACCAAGAAGAAAACCCCAACAAAAACACAGGAAACATAATGCTTAATAATTTAAAAAATTTAATAGAACAAGCTTACGTAGATAACGAAAAATATGAAAAAAGTTGGAAGAAGAATCTAAAAACCAATATGAAATATCAGCTTTTAAAATCTTAAGTTTGCCATCATCACCAGGCGAAAAGGTGGCCGCTGATACCGAAAGATCAAAAAGTTATAGAAAACTAACTTATAGCATCTTAATATCAATACTATTAATGATAATGACTTAAAGAATTTTTCAAAAATTGTAGAGTTGCTAGGCCAAATACAAGGCATATTTAACATCTTTAACTCACTGGGAGGTGCTTTTGAAGACATGGTTGCATTTTTCGTATCCCCCAAAAAGACAATCTAGAAAAACTAGAGACTTCAGATTTAGAAAGGCTTAAAGATTCTTTGGGAAAATTTTTATCTACAAAAAATTTCGTCTCAGAAATGATGCACCAACTCTTATTAGATTATCAAAATGATACAAATCGTATAAGCACAGATGAAAATAAGCTTAAATCTCGTGCAGATACACTTTTCAATCAAATGGCAAAAAAAGCTAAGAAGCAGAAAAGCTAAAAAATGATATATTTTCAATACGCAACCTTTAGGATATATATTAGAATTACCATAATGTAAAAGCCTATCCAAAAGGATAGCTTAATGTTTTAACTAAAGACTACAAAAAATTTTCAACCTATTTTACATAAACTTTAATTCTAATAATAAGTAAACCACTTTTCTATAATCTTTAATTTAATAATAGCGGTTAGCTTACACTTTGATAATTTTATTTTTAATAATTGACGGTTACAAACAAAAATTAAAATTTTATAACAAATTAAAGGTTTAATTACAAATTAATCAATCTGATAATGATTAATTTGCCTTGCTATTTTATTACTATTAACACAATAAATAAAAATCAAAAATGCATTTTAACTTACTCCTAATAATAATTACAATTTTATTTAAAGCCCTAAAAAAGAATGAATTTGCTAAAATAGGCAAATAACCAATGAAGCTATTCTTATTGGTTTTTCTCTGACTTATTAGCCCAAAAATTTTACCTATTTTCTGCTCTTATATTTAGAAAATCCTTGCGTTTTATTTCCTTTTTTAATTTACATAAATTATTATATGTAAAGCTTAATCAACTTGAGCATTCAAGGAGCTAGCTATCAACTTCTATTTTATTAGGAATGGAAACTCTTTTTTATATTTACTTGGATAAGTAATGAAATTTTACTTATTTTTTTATAACAACCTGTCTTATCACTTAGTATTTTGCTATATAAATCTTTCATATCTAAATACCCTTAAAAATATCTTTTGATTAGTTTTAAGATATATTCTGCGTTTATAAGCTTTATTATCACACATATATTCTATTAATTATCAATATAGTATTGGTTGCTAAATATTGGCTCTGAATAATATTTGATTTTCTCTATAAAAATCCAATTCTTTAAAAAAAATTTTCAAAATATATGGGAATACTCAATTATTGAACTAATAATTGAGTATTAAATATTCTCCTTTTTTAAAATTAAAAGAATTTATTATCAATATTTACTTCATACCATACATTCTTTTAAATTAACCTCTTATCTTTAAGGGGTTTTCTTTTTATATAGAGAAAATTAAAAATCAATTAAGCACTTTAACTTAAAACTCTTGCTAAGAAATATAACAACCTTTTTAAACTTATCCTAATTAATGCCTTTAACAAAAAATAATAAAGAATTATCCAATTATAATTTCCATGCAATTTATATTGAGATGAATTTGTTAATAAATAGATTTATTTTGGCTATGAATATACTTTTTAATGACAATATAGGTTCCCCCAATATAAATGAATAACTTTTGGGCCAAAAATAAGGTTTTCAGTAATACTTATCTAAATAAGTAGAATATTTTTTATTATAAATCTTTAAGGCGCTGTTTTTATATTATTAATAAATTTAGAAGGGTTAATATTGACAATGTAATCCTTATTATAACTGAATTTATTAAGGGCCATTTCCCATAAAGAACAATTAAATATTCTTAGCAAAAGAAAAGATAAGATCCTAGCATTTGTGCATTTATGCATATATTCAACAACCAATACTATATTGATAATTAATAGAATATATGTGTGATAATAAAGCTTATAAACGCAGAATATATCTTAAAACTAATCAAAAGATATTTTTAAGGGTATTTAGATATGAAAGATTTATATAGCAAAATACTAAGTGATAAGACAGGTTGTTATAAAAAAATAAGTAAAATTTCATTACTTATCCAAGTAAATATAAAAAAGAGTTTCCATTCCTAATAAAATAGAAGTTGATAGCTAGCTCCTTGAATGCTCAAGTTGATTAAGCTTTACATATAATAATTTATGTAAATTAAAAAAGGAAATAGAACATAAAAATTTCCTAAATATAAGAGCAAGAAAAATAGTCAAACCAAGAACTAAGCGCTAATTAAAAACCATACTAATAGAGCTCCCAATTAAAGTTATATAAAAGGAATGTTTGGAAAAATTATTAATGATTTAGGATAGTATGGACCTATAATACAATTATTATATAAATCAAAGTGGCATAGGCCCTCTTTGTATAAAAATAAATATTTTCTATCAAGTAAACTATATGTAATTGTGATATTTAAAATATACCTCTAAAATTAAGCGATACTAGGCGGACTTGTAATGCTTTACATAATAAAGATATAAATGCAACTCTAAATCCTAAGAAATATTATTATAAAGAAATAAAAACTAAAGCAGGAAATGCCTGAAGTAAAGTTTATGTATCTACATACCCTTTAGATAACTGTTCTTTAAAAAAACTAAAAAGCTATCATATAATGAAGCAAGAAGTTGCTTCTATAATCCTTGATTTAGAAACAGTAGTTTGCTGTATGAGACAAACTTCTCTTTCTCTGCAAAATATTGCAAAAAACATTCTCTTAAAAATCAACAAAAACTACTTATATAGCTAAAATTTTTATAAATTTTAGACTTAATAGATAAAAACAGTTTACTAAAATTATTCAAGGCTGCTATCATATAATAAGCTATATAATGAAAAATAAAACTTTTATATTCTTAATATTTTTGATTCAAAATTTGGCAATATATGCTCAAAACACAAACTATGAATTTAAACAAGCCAAAATGAAAAATCTAAAAGGAATATTTATTAATTATAAAGTCTATCTAACAGAAAATTTAGCAATTGATAATGTAAAAACTCTAAACCATATTTCTACATTCAAAATCAATCTTGTTATTGACAAAAAAATTGCAGCTTCTATTAAAAATGAGCAAGATGTAATTAGGGCCGGAAATGAATGTGGAATCTTTTTAGAATTTCAAATAAATCACCGCACATACTATGCCAAATTTTCATCAATAAAATATATTTTACAAGCAATTGAGAGTTTTGCTAAAATTAAAAATACAATTAATAATTCAGAAATTAAAAATCTTGAAGGTAACGGAATTTTTTTATACAAAAATGGTCTCTCATACAATTTAAAAACAGATTTTCAAGAAACAGCAATATTTGTAAATTTTCTTGGCTTTAAAGATAATACCGGAAGACCTTATTTTATCTTTTACTATGACAATATAGACAATAAAGATAAACATTTAAAAACAATCTTAATTTCCTTTGAAGAATTCCATAATGGAATAAGAGAAGGGCTATTCTTACTGAGAAATGAAAAGGCCATACTAGAATTCATTAATCTTTCAAAAGATTAATACAATAGATAATATTAAAAACATTCTAAAATCGATATCGTGTTACAAATCAATATCAAAAAATTTGTTTATACTAAATATCCTTAATTTTATATACTTTTAGCAACTGGAGCTTAAAAATTATTCAAATTTAAGTCAACTACCACCAAGTAATTTAGCTTTTAAATTAAAATCGTCCAAAAACTTTTTAAAAGGAACCTTATTAAAACTTACAATAACATCATTTCTAAATGCATAAATTCTAAATGCCGCTATATTATCATTACCTAAAGCAACAAATCTTATAAATTCGCTTTCCGAAATAATAAATTTATAAATTTCTACCTTAATATTTTTTTCAGTAATCACTGTTGTATGATCATAAGGAAAATATGAATCATAAAAATCATTATAATAAACAACGCGCTTGCTATTCTCTGAAACTAACTCTGCTTTAGACTCAAACCTAGTATCTGTGATTATCTTTTCAAGCTTTATTTGACCAGAATTTTTGGATTCAACTCTAACTAAAATAAAATACTCCCTTTTATTTTTTAACTTATCATATTTAATAGAAATTACAGACTTAAATATTCCATCTCTAGAATAATTTACCCCAATATCATATTGTGAATCTAATACTTGAGAAAACCTATCATAAGCTATTTGATAAGTTTGACAAGAAACTAAAAAAAATACCAAAATAAAACACTTTAAAATAAATTTTGAATTCATTAAAACCTCCCTTTAGTTTATCTTATATTTATTTTTATAAAATTTCTCAAAAATCAGAAAATTAAATAATATAATCAATTCAAATAAAAACATTCTAATTTTAAAGCTTGAATTAAAATTAAAAAACTATTATTATTAGGTGTTGTTCTAGCAAAAACCAATTTAAAAGATTAGATATAATCTAATCCCAATTTATATAAATTTCAAAGTGCATCTATAGGAGAAATAGTGTATACTGACCCAAGGTCAATTATTAATACTTACTTTGTAAAAAACAAAAAAATATTTATTATCAACCCCATAGCTTTAAAATTTGAACTTAATTTCGAAAAAACTATTCAAACAAACTCAAAAGAGAATATAGCGCTTAAAACATTTAAAGGTGGAGTCATTAGCTTAAAATTAAGATCGAATGAATTTTCTAAATTACCAAAAGACATTCTAAAAGGAAACCTTGAATTTTATATTAACTACGTAAGTGAAGAAAAACTCAAAATAGTTTACGACATGATGGTAGTCAAAGTTTATACAATTGATTTAAAATCAAGAAATAAAGATGAAATTTACCTAATTGGGCTTAAAATACTTGGCTCTATTTATAGAAAAGAGAATATAGACAATGCGTTTATTCCTATTATAAAAAATAACAATACTTACCTTTTTGAAAACAAATCAAACAGCAAAAAAGTTAATTTACTATTAAAAGGCATCGACAAGACCATTGAACTTCCCTTTTTAACAAAAATCAGCTATTCAAATATTAAAACTATTAATACAAATGATATAAAAACTAATGAAAATTTAAATGTAAACATTAAAACAGCAAATAGAATATTAATAAATCTAAGCACAAAAATCTACGAAGAACTAATCTTAACAAATTCAAATCAAATAAAAACTATCAACAACAAGCAAAAAATTTTAAAGACGTTAGGATCTTTTATTGAAAATGAGAATGGATTGGGAGGCAAAATAAAGTTAATCTTTCTAAAAAGAACAAATTTTTTAACTAAAAACTTAAACTTAAATGACTTAGACTTTATATTAAATGACATCAATATTATACAAGAAAATAGCTGTATCAGAATTGACATCACTTTATTAGAAGATAAAATCGAAAAAAAATACCTAAACCGAATCTCAAATATAAACCCATTTCTTAAAAATATCACATTATTGTAAAATTTTAGTCAAATAAATTACTGTAATCTGCCCAACCACATAATCTAATGACTCTTAATAAACACCTTAACAAAAGGATTCAATATATAACCAAACTCCTTGAAACTAACACACAATATATAATAAAATAAAATTAATGAGGTACTTATGTTAAGTATTAATGGTGTAAGACTTTATTCTTTAAAAGAATTCCAAAATATATTAGAAGATTCTTATAATCTTTCAATTAGCAAAAATACTATATCTAAAAAATCAAAAATTTTAAAATGCGCAATCCATGTAGACAACCGTCCTTACCTTTTAGAAGATTTTTGCACATATTTTCTAATGGACTTTAGAAGACCCAAACCTATAACAAATAGCATAAAAGAAACAATTCAATTAAGAATTGAGCAAGCAAAAAAAATAATGAACCGAAAATCCACAAAACATGAAATACAAATTGCTTCTAAAAAGATAGGTTATATTTTATAATCCATTACATTGACATTTTAAAAAAATTGTTATAAAATATAACAAAAAGCTAATTATTTTGTTTGTAATGCATCAAAAACTTAAAACGCAAGCCAAATAATTGAAAAAGCTTCTGAAACCACAACAAATTTAACTTCAGAAGCCAGGATAAGATAATGATAATAAAAATAAAAAATAATGTCAATACAAATTTTAATAATCTCATAACATTAGAAGAAATTATAAAGTACAATCAAAAAAATGCAAACTCTAATTTAATAGAATTAAAACACTCAAGACTAAAATCATATTTAACTAAAAAAAAGGCCATATACCAAAGGATACTCAAGGTATGCTGGGCAATCGAGCTTAAAAACAAAGAATACTATAAATCTAACAAAATTAAAACATATTCCACAATAGAAATATATAATATAGTTAATAAATGTCTTGCAAAAGATAATAAAAAAATATCAATCAGGACTTTAGAATATGATATATCATTTTTAAATCAAATACTCTTAATAACAACAAAACTAAAACATTTAGGTAAAGATAATGGAAGCTTTGCATTTTATATACAAAACAAAAATCTTTGGAAACACCGTTTTACAATTATTCAAGAAGCAATTAATGAAGAAATAAAAGAATATTTAAAAGACAAAAAAATAGTATCTAACTTTTCTAAAGAAATTAACAATGCTATAAACAAGAATAATATAAAAAATATAAGACCTAACAGCTCATCTGCAGATGAATCAACTGCAGATGTTATACCTAAAGGTATAAAAGATATATATAAGATAAAGAATTCTACAGAAAAAAACAATGAAAAAATAAATAAAATTTCCTATAAAGAATATATAGCGAATAAGTTAGTAAAAGTTCACAAAATAGAAAAACTCCAAATAGCAAAAATACTTAAAATAAGCAACAATGAAAAAACATATGTAAATGCATTAAGAAACTTAAAGTTAGCAATAGAAAAATATAAAAAAGAATATAATATTGAAGATATTTCAAATCATTTTATAAAAGAGTTTAAAAATAAATATAGTAAGAAAATATGGATGATGAACGGAAAAACCGAAAAAACAAATGACTTTAATGAAATTTGGGAAAAAAGATTTAAAAAAACCTTTTTAAATAAAAATTTTACAAAAGAATATCAAAATGAACATGAAAAAGAGAATAAAAAAATTGCTAATAACAAAAAAAGAATAAATGTTCTTTTTTCTAAAAGCAAAGGTTTCAAAAGAATAAGAAAAATTAAAATAAATTTAAATTAATATTTTTATATAACAAAAAGTCTAATCATATCCGGATTCTATTTTTACAAAAATTTTTCATTTCTTTTCAGGTAAATTAATATTTTGTTTATAAATAAAAATTATTTATATTAATTGCCTTACTTGCAAGTAAAAAAGACTTCGGGCAAAATTTTATATTTTTTATTTATTATAAGCAGTTTGTCATTTATAATGATACAATTTAAATCAACTCAAATTAAAAGCTCATACAATTCATAAATAAAGAGAAAATCATTTTGTTTTTACTAATCATTTTCTTTTGCAATATATATGTGTTTTATCAGAATAATCTGAAACATTAGATAATCTAGAATAATAAGAATGACTTTTATTATTATTCTCATCCAATTTAATTTGAGAATTTTTGATTTCAGACTCTTTTTTACTTGAACATTGATAATCCGAATTATCCATATATTTCTTTTCAAAATCAGAAATAGCATCTATTTTGTTTAGATCGTTATTTCTTGATAAATCACAACCCAATACTAATAAAAAAGTTAATATTATGGATAATAATGAAATAACAAATTTTTTGTTCATAAATCTTTTTCTCCCTAATTTTAATAATCAAAATTTACCTTACAAAAACTAAAAAAAACATAAGTAAAACATATTTCAAAATTAAGCATTATTGTAATACATAACTAATTTCATTTTTTATATAACACAATTAATTTAAATTTATATTTATTTTTTAGCCATGAAAATTATATTCTAAATTAACAATTTTTTAAAGCAAAATTTGCACAAAATTATATACTCATATAAATAAATAGAAATAAATAAAAAATAAAAAAAATATTATTTCATAAATCCAGAATAACGTATTAAATCATTCTTTCTTTAAAATAAAAATTTAAAATTAATTCTAAAAAAGAGATTTATTATAAATTAGAAACATTAAAAATCTTAAAAGAAGCTAAAAATAATGGATATTATAAGCTCTGATTGGTATAAAAGTTTTAATGTTTTTCCTAAAAATTTTAGACTTTAAAGAATACAAGTTTATTATTATTTTTAATAAATTGCTAATGCAATATAACTAAGGATTTATGAAAGAAGCGACTTTTAAATAAACTTTACAAAGAATTTAACCTATAATCTATATGTAATTTAGACGGAGATCTATTTGTAAAATAGATATTATTTTGACTTTGAATACATTGTTTAATGATATCAATAAAGGCTTTTATAGAAATTTTTCAAAAGCATTTAGATTTGTAAGATTTTTATATAACAAAATATTAAGTGATAAAATAGACTATTATGAAAAAATAAGCAAAATCTTATTAGTTGTTTAAGTAAATATAAAGGAGCGCTTATATTACTAAAGGAAGTTAATAGCTTAGCTACTTTATAGCACATGTATTGAATTAAGCTATGAGTATAATAATTTTTATAGAGAAATCAGAAAAGCAAATAGAATTCAAAAATCTCTTAACTATAAGCACAAGAAAAATAGGCAAACTTTTAGAGCCAATAATAAAAAGACTCAATAAGAATAGAAAATGAATATAAAGCTATTTAAAATAGGGCTTGTTTTGTGGTCTACATGGAAGCATTAAAATCAGCGAAATTATTAAAAATATAGTAGTAGAAAAAAATATACTATAGTAAATACTATGTTTTAGTAGCAGTTAAGTTTTTGGGTATTGAAAACAACAATAAAATTAAAGATGCTAAAAAAAAAGAGATAGTTGGTATTGATACGAATCAAATACTTTTTAGTAAGTATTAAGAAAGTTGAAAAAACCAATCATCCTAAATATCTTCTAAAAATAAAAATAAACTTAATAAATATCAAAGAAAGCTATCAAAAATACAAAAAGATCCTATTAATAGAGTTAAATCTAGATTAAGAGTTGTTAAGCCACATGAGAAAATTTCAAATCAAAAAAACTTTTACATAAATTATCTTTTTTTAGATTTTCATTTTTTCTATTTGCTCTAAACTTATTGGTTTAGAAGCTGAATGTTTTTATTCTCTTTAAAAAAGAAGTCCCTACCCCTAATCTTATTTGGAGAGGATTAATAGGGGTGTTGGGGACTGTTGGTAGATTGTTTTCTACCTTGTATATATAATATTTTATTTTTTTAATTTTGTAAATATTATTTAATAATAATAAATAAAATTTGGCTTTTTCAGCAAAATGTTAAATTCTGGCTTCTTTTTTATGATTTCCTTTTAATTTTTTAATTGTGCTGTTTGTTTTAACATTCTGCTGTTGTGATTGATGACTTTCAATTTTATTGATGGCTTTTAAAAGCCTTATTTGCCCCCTATTAAGAGCTTTTCCCTCATGTTTGAGCTTCAAAGGGTTTAATTTTTGATTTATTTTTTGAATTTCTCTGATTTCTTCTTCAGTTGGTTCATAATTAATCCATTTTTTATCTATCCAGCCTTTTTCCCATTCATAATAGCTTTCATTGAAGTTGGTTCTGTTTTGTTCGTCGAAGTGCCTTGCTAGTGCAGCAATTATTTTTGTTCCATATTTAAGCATTTTTTCTGTTTCTGTTTTTGTAATAAACGTGTCGTAATCATAATTTTCCCCAGTTTGCATATTAACAATATCAACTATAAGTTTAAAAGTATTTATGCAATTCATTGCAATATTTATGGATGAAAAATTGGGATCACTAAGTGCCTTAATATTAAGTTCATATTTTTTCTTTAAACTTACGGGAATTTTAAAAAAGTCAATTATAAAGCCATTTACTTTTGCTCGATAATTGGCTTCATATTGGGAATTCCCAAAGAAAGTTCCTTTTATGCCTCCAATTGTATATTCATTATAGTTTTTTTTTATTTCTTTTTGCATTTTTATCCTTTTAAAATAAAATATATTATTATAATCGATATATTACAATATAATACTATGTATTAATTGATATTATATATCAATTAATACATAGTACAAATAATAAAAATGCTTTTAATTTTGTTTTTTTTCTAAATTGTTGTAAATTTTAACTTATCTTTAACCTTTAACCATTTATAAAAAGTCCTAAGAAATTTCTTTCTTAAGGACTTTTTATAAATTTAACAAAAAATAATAAAGAATTATCAACCTATAATTTCTGTGAAATTTAGGTTAAGATAAGTTTGTAAAATAAATTTATTTTTATTCCGAATGAACTGTTTGATTATAAATAGAGATTCCTGGTAGGGAGGGATATGGCAATTATTTCTAGACCAAAATAAGACGCCCAGTAATACTTATCCAAATAGTCAGAATATTTTAGTCCTTTAAGGCACTGTCTTTAGATTATTGATTAATTTAAGCTTAAATGACTTATAAATTCTGCATATAATAATTTTTAGAGAAATCAAAAAGGGAAATAGAACGCAAGAATTTTTTTAAATATAAGAGCAAGAAAAATAGTTGAAATTTTGATAATCAAAAAAATTCGATAAGAATAGAAAGTGAATATGAAGCTATCTAAAATAGGATTTATAAAGCTATGTCTAAACAGGAGCATTGATAACAATAAACTTATTAAAAATGTAGTAGTAGAAAAAGATATTGATAATAAATATTGCATTCCAATAGCAGTTTAATTTTTAGATGTTAAAAATAATAATAAAATTAGAGATGATAGAAAAAGAGATAGTTGGTATTGATATGAGCACAAATCATTTTTTAGTAAGTATTGAGAAGCTAGAAAAACAAACATCTTAAATATTTACTAAAAATAAAAATAAACTTAAGAAATGTCAAAGAAAGCTATCAAAAAAACAAAAAGATTATATTATATGAATTATCTTATTATTTTGTAGCTAATTATAAAAACTTAATAATAGAGAGCTTATCAATTTAAAATATATAAAAAGCAATGTTTGGGAAAAGTATTAATAATTTGGGATAGTATGAGTTGTAAAAAAATCATCGTATAGCTCAAATTGACATGGAATTTATCTGCTTAAAGTAGATAGATATTTTATATTAAAGCAAACTATGTAGTAATTGTGGCATTAAAAATATAGCTCTAAAATTAAGTTATACTAGGTGAACTTGTAGAGCTTTGTTTGATAGAGATTTAGGATTACCTGAAATAAAGCTTGTGGATTATGCTCTTGGCAAATGATTGTTTTAATAAAAGCACCTAATAAGCTTTGTGGGATGAGGTAATAAGCTATTTCTATAATCTTTGATTTAGAAAATAGTAGTTCGCTAGTTTTTAAAAATATATAGATCTAATTAATTGTAAAATTTTATAAAAGTGGCTTCATCGATAGATGATTAAAATAATTAATATATGATATGAAATAATTAATATATGATATGAAATAATTAATATATGATATAAAATAATTAATATATGATATAAAATAATTAATATATGATATAAAATAATTAATATATGATATAAAATAATTAAAAGGAAGTTTGCATGAAAAAAATAGCATTTCATATTCAAAAAGGTGGTGTTGGTAAAACTACCTTAAGCGGGAATATTGCAAGTTATTTATCTAAAACAAAAAAAGTTATATTGGTTGATTGTGATATACAGCAAGGAAGTTCTTCTACATGGTTTCTTAATCATGAAATTCTTAGGTTAGATGTTAAAGATTCTCTTTTAAAGAAGGTAGAGGTAGATAAAGTATTAAAAAAAATACAAAAAAATTTTTATATTTTGCCATGTGTGCCTAGTGGAACTTTTAGAAGAGATGTGCAACATGAATTGCAGGATTTTCCATATTTGATAGATGATTTTTGCTTGGAATTAGAGAAATTGGGATTTGAATTTGCGATTTTTGATTTATCTCCCAGTTTTGAGCTTTGGGAGCGAAGAATTATTCTTGCAATGTGTGAAGTTGTTACCCCATTGACTCCAGAATTTTTAAGTCTTGAAGGAATTAATATTTTTAAAGAAGAGTTTGATTCTTTGTTAAAATCTTATAGAAAAAAGGTTAAACATGAGAAGATTATTTGTAATATGCTTAATAAAAGTTTTAAAAGACATAATTTGCACTTAAAGCAATTTAAAACTTTTGGATATGATCTTTATGAGGTTGGACAAGATGCTAAAATAGCAGAATCTCAGCTATATAAGAAGTCTATTTTTGATTATTATCCTGAGAGTAGGTCTGTCTTAGAACTTTCAAGATTGGGGGATGCTTTATGCCTATAAGCAAAGAGGTTGATTTAGAAGAAATTATTAAACAAAATGTTAGCAAATCTAAATTTGCTTTTCGTGTTGACGATGATGTTATTGGTAATAATATCTCAAGCGTTAAGCCCAATAGGTCAAAGATGACGATCAAACAAATAAGTGTAGGATTGAAATATGAATATTGGGTTGAATTTTATTCTATTTTAGACAAAAAGGGATTAACAGCTTCTGGTTTTATAAGAACTTTGATTATGGAATATATAGAAGCTTCTAAGAAATAATAATTTTGTCATTTAAAGCTTTTGCAAAAAAGTAATAAAGAATTATCTGTCTATAATTTCCATTAAATTTTAGGTGAGACTAATTTGTTAATTAAATATATTTATTTTGACTATAAATATATTTAATTGATGATATTAATAGAGGGTCTCCAGTAGAGAATAAGTCCATAAAACTTCCAGATCAAAAATAATGTTTTCAGAAATGCTTGTTTAAATAAGTAAAATATTTTTTCTTTATATGCCCCCTTAATTTGCTATCTTTAGATTGTTGATAAATTTAGAAGGTAATATTGCCAATGTAATTCTTATTATAATTGAATTCATTAATGTTTATTTCTCATAAAAAACATAAAATAAGTATTATTTGATGAAGACAAAAGGCGGAAGCCCATCATTTATGCCGATAGTTGGCAACTAATACTATATTGATAAATAGAAAATATATTCGGTTATTATTAAAAAGCTTATGTTTTATATGTGCTAAGCATAAGACATTAAAAATTAGAATATTATGAGTTATATCATTGCTAATAAATCTTATAAACATAGAATATATCCTAACATTAATCAAAAGAAATTTTTTAAAAGCATTTAGATGTGTAAGATTTTATATAGCAAAATGCTAAGTGATAAGATAGATTTTTATTTAAAAAAAGCAAAATCTTATCACTTAGCCAGGTAAATATACAAAGTTTACATCCTTAAAATAAGATAGTTTGTCTCTTTGTAGTGCGGTGGGGATTCCAAATTCTGCATATAATGAAATTTATTTAGAGAAATTAAAAAATGAAACAGAACACAAGAATTGCCTAAATATAAGAGTAGAAAAAATAGGTAAAATTTTAATAATCAAAGAAATTGAATAAGAATAAAAAATAAATATAAAGCTACCCAAAATAGGGCTTGTAGATTTATTGTCTACATAAAAGCATTAATAGCAACGAACTTATTAAAAATGTAGTAGTAGAAAAAAATACTGATAATAAATATTCTATTTCAGCAGTAGTTAAGTTTTTAGATATTAAAAATAACAATAAAATTAAAGATAATAAAAAAAAAAGAGGTAGTTGTCATTTATATATGTATTAATCATTTTTAGTAATTAGCGATAAGGTGATAAAAAATAATCATGTTAAATATTTGCTAAAAAATAAAAGAAAACTTAAGAAATATTAAAAAAAACTATCAAAAAAACAAAAATAGATCTTTTATATAAGTTATCTTATTGCTTTGTAGCTATTATAAAAATATAATAATAATGACTTATCAATTGAAGTCATGCAAGAAGGAGTGTTTGGAAAAGCATTAATGATGCATATAGAGATATAAATGCTTTTAAATCTTAAGGCCTTTATATAAAGGAATAAAAATCCAGCGCAGCAACTGTTTGAAGTAAGGCTTGTGGATTATGCTCTTGTGGATGATCGTTATTAAATATAAAAAATAATTTAAAAAGCTATCATTGAATGAAGTAAGAAGCTATTTCTAAATTAAAGATTATAGAAATAGCATTTCACTTATTGGATATAATCTTTTGGCTTAAGCACAATTAATACAATGAGTTAAATTATTGTATTAATTGTGCTTAAAGCTATTGATATTATAATAAATATATAAAACTTATTGTTAATAATTAATAGATAAAAAATTAATTTTAACATTTCTATTAATAATAAAAAAATATCAAAACATTTTTTACAAAATCTGATTAATTTTGTAAAAAATGTTTTTAGTTGTATGTGAAAATATATTATACACATAGTTAAGCATGAATACAAAATTATTGCTGTCATAAAAATTTTAATTCTCCTTCAATTTCAGTCTATCTCAATTTTTTTAAAATTCCATTTTTGTTTATCGATAGCCCTGTAGTATTTGTATGCATTTATTAAATGTATGTTGTAATTAAAATATTTAAGATTAATTTTAAATATTGGTTTAGCTATGTTATTTTTTGAAGAATTTCCATACAAAAAATTTTTTTGTTTCCTCTTCTTTATTTTTTTTACTTATCTTATTGCATTTAATAGGTACTCTTTTTTCTCTAGGTTTTGAATTAAAAATAATAAGTATATTATCTATATAATCTTTATTTAATGTTTTAAATAAACCATATTGATCTAGATCTAAAACATAGTTAGGATTTGTTTTTTTTAAAATTTTAAAATAATAAGATTTGCTAGGCAATATTATTGGATTTTTATATATTTTGATTGCAAACTCTTCAAACGTTATGGCATTTTTAACTAATTCTAATAGATTGTACTTGGGGAAATATTTATTGGGATTGTGGCTTTTTAAAAAGTTTGTTGTTGTAAAATATTTTAAAATTTGTTCTTTGGGGTATAAATTAATACTTTTTTTCCCATATTTTTTGAAAGCTTTTATATTTTGTGATGGTTTATAGGGAATAATTTTTCCTTGTTTTTCTAATCTAATTAGTTTTATATAAATGGTATTTTTTTTTGTGCTTTTATTATGCATAGTTTGTATTTCTTTTAAAGTAAAATATTCTTGATTTTTATCATCAATAAGCATCATTAAATCCCCTTTATAATAGTATATTTGTATGTAGTTTACTATAAGTAATTAAATGTGTCAAATGAAGAGCAAAGGCCATTATTTTTCAATTAGGAAATTAAGTTTTATACTAAATAACTATAATAT
>NZ_CP015789.1 GCF_001945665.1 Borreliella mayonii
ATTTAATTTTTTAATAGTACAAATACATTTTGACTGACTCTAAATAACTCAACATTTAACTCAAAAATCCTAAATTTTAATACAAAAATTGAAATTTTAACTTGTATTTTTCAAAAATAGTAAACTTTAACCTGAAAATCTCAAACTAAAATTTTTTTAACTTTTCTAAAATAGAAATACATATGCTAATATGTTTTTATGCAACTTTTTTTTAAAAAAGCAACCCTGCCAAACAGAATTTTTTTTAGAATAAATTCATTCGAATTTATTCTAATTGATTTAAATATTACACCACTCTTTTTATCCAAATTATCCATTTTAAAAATCTTAAGCAATACCTTAATTCTTTTCTTTTTCTAGATAATTTCTCAAATTTAAATCTTATTTTTTATTTTTTCTACTAACTTATTTATGTTAAAAAATTTTATTATTTAATAAATAATTTTCATATCCTTTTATTAAAGACGAAATATAGTCTTCTCCTTTTTTATTTTTTAATGCCTTAAAATCACTAAGTAAAATGATAAAATCTTCTTTGGTTAATGAGTAAAGACTGGCTACAATAAAATTGTTTTCATTTTCTTTTTCTTTAAAAAATTCATCTTCTTTATCTAGTTTCAGTATTTTATTAACTTTTTCTTTGCTAAGCTCAAAATGTTCTAAATAAAGTAAATATTTAAAATTATCGGAATCATTTTTAGCTATCATTAAAGAAGTGTTTTTCACAAGATTTAAATATAAAGAATTACTTAAAATTTCTTTTTCTTCAGGTTGAGGCATGGAACATTGATATAAACATGGCTTTAGTACATTTGAGTTAACAAATCTTCTAATCATAAAGTCAAATACAAATGTGTTAAAAATAGATACAATAAATAATTTTTTATAAATAGATATTGGTATTTTCTCATAATTTACATATATTGAATGTACACAATAACAATTTCTAGGGCATAATGTACTAATCATTGTTCTTTCATCTGTGTTTCTTGCAATACCTCTATAGAACACTCTTTCAGTTTGAAAATGATTATCTTTGGTTAATGCTTTTTCTAAGTCTTTTTTATCTATCCACAGCAATTTAGAACTTTCTTTTGCGTCTTTATCTTCAAAAAATCTTGAATTAAATTGATGAACATTAGATCCGGAATAAAGAAATATAAAGTTTTCATTATTATATTCTTTATAGAATGCTTTATAATTTGTTAAATTTAGTCCTTGTTTAAAATCAACATACTCTTCACTAAGAGTACTAAATTGACTAAATATTTTGTTAATTAGGCTAAATTCTTCATTATCTTTAAATTCAATTATTGATTCTTGTATAGGAGATAATTCTTTAATTTGATCTATACTTAACTCAATTCCTCTATAAGGATCGTATTTATTATCTTTTAAATCACCAGTTATTTCTTTAATAATATTATCATCGTTTTGAATCATGAATTTTGCTTTAAAGCTTGATGTAGATTCTTCAGCATTACTAAGTTGAAATATTGAAAATTTAAAACTTGAATGCACATCTTTAAATCTTTTTTTATTTTCAAATTGATAAATATAATTAAGTTTATAGTTAGCAAATATATGTTTTCTTAATGTTTTTGAACTAAATTCACTCCAAAGGCTTGAAGGAACCAAATAGGTTAAATTGCCTTTTCTTTTTATTAATTTTAGATTAAATGCTACAAAGTATCTAAAAAGATTGGGATCACCACCACTGGTAAAATCTTTAAAATCAAATTTATAAATATTGTTAATAGTACTTATACTGTTTTTTTCTTCGTTGTATTCAATATTCAAAGGATGATTATCTTTACTAAGTATTTCTTGCTTTATTTTATTTTGTTCTTTTATGCTTAATTTTCTGTAACCGGGAATGTGTTTTGAGAAAAACTCTGCTTCATTAAACTTAGTTTTCTCCCATGGAGGATTTCCAATTACAATATCAAATCCTTCCTGAATATCTGGAAACTCAATTCCATAGTGAAAAAATTTATAGTAGCTACTCAATTTTTTAATTTTTTCTATTTTTTCTTTATCTTCAATAGAAATTTTATTGCCCAAAATATTTTCAATTAAACTAATTACAGATGTAATATCACTAAATTCTATATTCAAAGATTTGTCAAAAGATAATGAATAAAGTTTGATTAAAGAAAATATTATTTTTAAATTATCTATATCTTCACTTTCTTCATATTCTTTGTATATCTTTTTAGATTTTTCTATATCTTCTTTAGTAGTATCATTAATACCTTTAATTTTTTGATAGATATCTTCTAAAATAGTTGTAATTTCTTTAATTCTTTTTTTAAACAAAGAAAATCCACTTTCAAATTTCTTTTTTGTAATATCAAAAAATTCATCTTTGGTATATCCCAATAGAGCATTTCCTACTTTTATATGATGTTCAATAAAACTTAGTGGTGTTCCAAAAATAAAGGTATTAATCCATAAACTTAGCATAGTAATTTCAATTGAAATAGGATTAATATCAACGCCATAAATACACTTCTTTAGCAAGATCCTTCTAAGTACTAATTCTTTACTTATACTATCCTGAACATCATATTCTTCACTTTCTTTTAGAATAGCTCTATATTCTTTATCGAGTTCTTTTTTTACATCTTCAAATTTATCTAGATCGTACCATACTTTTTCTGTTAAATAATCTAGACAAGAAATTAAAAAATGCCCCGATCCACAAGAATTGTCAATGATTTTTATATCTAAAGGGGACTTGGTTTTAAGCTGTTCTTCAATTGACGATGTAACCATAAAATCAGTTAGATCATCTGGAGTGTAATATGCCCCACTTTTCTTTCTATCAAGCGACCTGGATGTAAGATAAATATTGCCTTGATAGTATGTAGCAACTTTGTTTACCTGCTTGTTTGCAAGCTCTTCTTCGGTACGAATGAGATAAACTCCGTCTTCAATAATACGATGAACAGTAGTATCTGCAATTCTTAGGTCATATTCAAGCAGGGTTTCATATAATTCTCCAAAACTTTTGGGATCTAGCTTTGAATACTCTACAAATTTTTTATCTTTAATATTTTTTTCTTCAAAGAAGAGTATTTTAACCAGTATTTCTTCAAGTTCACTAATACTTAGCAAACTTTCATTATTCAAATATTTAACCTTATCTTCTGCAAATAATCCTCCATTAAATATAGGAAACTTTATTGCATCACTTCCTTTATCAAGTAAATTAAAAATTGTTATTATTTTTTTATATCCTAATTTATTTTTTGTATTTTCATCATAAAAAAAATATCTAAAAGATACAGAAGATCTGTATAGCTTATTTTCTTCTAATATTTTCTTAAAAATTTCATTATCTTCAATATATGCAATAAAAAATATTCTTAAAATAAAAAGAATTGATTCTTCAAGTATGCTAGCTAAAATATGCCCGGTAATTTCTTTGTCTGAAGCTTTAAATTCTTTGTCATATATATTTTTTGCAATTTTAAATACTATAGAGTCATCGGGTCTCTCATAAAGTATCTCTCTTAAGGTTTTTTGAATTATCTCTTTTTCTTTAGCTATTTGTTCTTTTTCAACTTCTATTATATTACTTCTTTTTAAGAATCTTTCTTTTCTTATAAGGTAGATAAATAAAACAAACCATTCTTGTTCTTTATATTCTTCTTTTTCTTCAATTTTAGAAAAATTAAACTCAATATATCTTTTTTCTCCATAAAGTACTTTTGATTTGTCATATAATCTCCATACCTTTCCATTAGAAAGTATCCCATAATATTTTTGATATTGATTTAGATATCTATATAGCTGATCTTCTGCTTCTTTTACTTTATCTTTAGTATGAAAACTAAATGCTGGACGCTTAATTTCTGCTATAAGTAAGATATTTTCAACAGGAATAGGTTCATTATTTTTTTTAGCTTCTTTTACTTTATTATTAAAAGCTACTTTGTCTTTATCATTTTCAAAAAGTAGCATATCTATTCTAGACTCCACTCCTTCTATTTGCCCAGCTTTTTGTTGTTCTACTGAATAATTTAGTTCTTCAAATATAGACTTTAGCAAAGACTCTATATTTGCTTCTGTTGAATTGTCGTCTATTGAAAAAAGTTTGTTTTTTATAAGAATAAAAAAGTCTTTTAGTTTGCTAATATTTTCCTTTCTTATAAAGTCTTTTGATAATTGTTTATAAAGAGATATATTAGGATTGTTTGTTTTTACGATATCATTAGTTTTCATTATCTATGCTTTATAAAAAATCCATTTACATTGTTTACAAATCTTTTCCATATATTATTAATACTAACAATATATTCTAAAAAAATTAAGTTTTTAATTAAAAACTTAATTTTTAAATAAATCGGTTGACAAAATAACTTTCAATGAATTCAATAATGATAAAGATAATATTCATTTATTACTAGAATTTACTCCCGATATACACCCTTATAAATTTATTAATACTCTAAAAACAGTAACTTTAAGATTTACAATAAAAAAATATTTTACTTATTTAGACAAGTATTGCTAAAAACCTTATTTTTGGTCTAGAAATTATTGTCTTCTCTTTAACTGAAGATGCCCTTATTAATATCGTCAAAAAAGTATATTTCAAACCAAAACAAATCTATTTACCGGTAAATTCATCTCCACCAAAATTTCATAGAAATTATAGATGGAAAATTCTTTGTTATTTTTTGTTAAATTATTCAATAATATTAAAATTATTTGATTTTTATTATTAAATTGTAATATTATTATTTTGAATTAAAATTAATATTTATTAGTCTAAATTTGCAAGAAGAATATTTTGAAAAACCCTAAATTAAATAAATCTAAGCTTAACATTATTACAGCAATATTAACTTCAATTTGCATATCATGCGCACCTATTGGAAAGGTCAATCCAAGGCCAAATAGTAATACCAATCCAGAAAATAACCAAAATTAGAATTTAGAGAAGCTTTTCGTATAAATTTTTTATAATTTTCAGGATTATACTCATTGGCAACTATGTTTAATATTCCTCAAATGGCTATAATAAAAGGAATATTGAAATTATAGACTATGTAAGCTGCCGATGCACTTTCCATATCTATTATAATTGCATTTTCAAATTCTTCAAAAATTTTGGATATATTGATTTTCATAATTAATAGATCAGTCTTCCAGCAATTATTAACCCTAAATGTGATATTGTCCTGCCTATCTTAATTTTAAAGCCTTTATTGCAAATGTTTATTTGATATAAATTTGTTAGGATGTTCTGGAGCCTGTCCTATTTAATAATTAGAGGAATTCAAAAAAACATATACAAAGCTAAAAATTATCTAAAAAGCAATTTTTCATACTACATGTTCCAGATGGTATAAAAATAAAAAATGATTTAAGGAACTATAAAGTTTATCTTTTAAAGTTCCTTAAATCCACAAAAGCTTTGCTATAAGCTCTGATATAAATCATAGAATATGGGGAAGGAAAGTACCAATAGTTTAAAACTATAGCTTTTGAGCTAACGAAAGAGGTTGAAGAAACATATAAAGTTAAAAGCCCAAAGTTAATTTCTGAAGGATTGAATATTGATTTTTATCAATATAAAATTAGTATTGCTCTAATTAGGTAAAGGGGCTTCAAGAAAGCCGGGGGCGCATTAATTCATATAATTTTTGGGGGTTTAAATGACTATTTAAAAAAGCATTTGTTAAATTTCTCTACAAGGAAAGCAAATATAATTATATGCTTGCGCATCTTACTATACAAGATAAACAAACTAATAGGGATAAAACCTATAAAATTGCATTGGGTCTAAAATTATTTCATTATGGTTGTTAGCCCGGATGTTTAAAATTTTTTGAGATTTTTAAATATCATTAAAAGATTGGAATTTTTTGTAATAAATAGTACGATTTATTTTTTGGTTATCATATATTTTTTTAAAAAATTTATTATATTCAACCTCATTAACTTCTTTATTTAAAATATCCGTATGGCCCAATAACTATAAAATGGACATTAAACGTATGTGCAACATGCCCTATTACGACACCTTCCATCTCAAAAACTATTACATCTTTAAAGTTTTTTATAATTTTGTTCATATATTTTAGATCAATAAACTGATCTCCTGAAACTATCAATCCCCAATATGCATTAAAATCTATAATTTTTGATTTAACAACTTCTATAGCTTTACTAGCCCAATATTAAAAACATATACAAAAATTCAAATTTTTACCGCTTTTTTAAATTTCTTGCAAAAATATTGAAAAAATTATTTGATCGTATTAACTGCATTAATAAAAACCCTAAATACATTAAATTTAAAATTTTATTTGCCCGCGCTATAAAACAAAATTTAATAAGCATAAAAATACCTTTGCTTCTTTTTCTAAATACTCTTTCACTCTTTTTAAGCCTTTATCATTTGCATAATTGTTGTAAGAACTTATCAACACAAAAATAATAAAACAATAAACATTTTTTTACATATTGCTCCATAGAGTAAAACAAAATACAATACTATATAAATTATATTTAAAATATTTTCTACAAATTCTAAAAAGTTAACAAGTCAATTGATATTGATCTACAGAATTTTTTGTCTTTTACTTAATTATTCTTGTGATATAACGAAAAAATATTTTATAAATTCTTAACTTTGATCAAGTTAATAGAGAAATTTTATGAAAAAGACATATATATTTCGAATATATTTTTATATATACCATTATTTTATTCGTGTTTTTTGACGCCACCAAAATCTTTAAAAATCAACAGTATCAAAACTGAAGTTTTTGATTTTAAGATAATTGAAGAGGGGATATTACAAAATATAATAAAAACCCCATTAAAGAGAGTAATAATAATATTTGTCTTACTTTTAAGGAACCCGAATTAAACGAAATAAAAGAAGGAGAGGTGTTTGAAATACTTGCAAGTGGTTATGTTACATGGGCAAAATCTGGTGATTTAAGAGATATAAAAGATAAAAATAACAATTTAATTGAAGATCTTAGGGAGCTTAAGTATTCTTATATTTTTTCACCCATCCGATTCAAAACTTATTCATTGCTTACCTTTAGCTATACTAATTATAGCATTAATGAAAATAACTATAAAATATTCAGTCAAGAAGTACCTATAGCTAAGATAATAGCATTTGAATCAACTGAAGAGTTTGAAAAAAAATATGAAATCAAAAGTTTAAAACTAAATTCTGAAGAGTCGAATATTGATTTTGAACAAAATAGAACTGGTTTTGCCAAAATCAATTTAAAAGAAACTTCAAGAGAACCTCAATACATTTATTCATATAATTTTGGAGTTTTTGACAATTCCTTAGCAGATTATTTTAAGCTCTTTTACAAGAAAAGTAAATGCAACTATATGCCTGCATATTTTACTATAAAAGATAAACAAACAAATAAAGATAAAACCTACGAAATCATATTAAATCTAAAGCTATTTAATGATGCTATTAGATTAATATTTGATAAGTATTCAAATTTATCAAAAGAAAAATTAAAACTTTTTATTGATGAATGATGAAAACTGAATAAGAAAAGCAAAGGCAAAAAAATGGAGCCAAAAATTCAGCAATTAATATAATTCAAAATTGATAAAGTTATATGGCATATGAGGTATTTTAACTTGTTGATTTAAAAGTATTGGTATTGAAAACCAAAGTAAATTGTCTTCCCCCTTTTTTCTTTTTGTGGATATTAAAACAAAAATCTTTAAAAGTTTCTTAAGCATTATGTAAAATATTTAATTCAAAATATAATAAAACTATTAATTTTAATTTTTCATAAATTGAAATTAATAGTTTTTGGTTTTAATATTATTATATTAATAACATATACCTAGATTTTTACAAACTTAAAAGGAGCTGGGGTATAATATGGAAAAACATATCACAATATTCTTTTCTAAACAATAAAAAAATTATTACTTTTGAACTTTAAATTACTTGCTAACGGATTTAAATGAATTTATTTGAACTAGCTTTTTTATAATTCTATTGTTTATTAGATATCCTAGTTTCTTATTTCTTACTATTTCAGGAATATAATTTGCTGATAATTTTTTCATAATTTACAAACTCTTTGAAACAAGCTTGTGCATATTCTTCAAATTATCTCTACTTACATTTAAATTTTTTTGCTTTTCTATTATTTTCCCAATTAAGTCTTTTTCCTTTTTAAAAAACTCACACATTAAAATTCCCAAAAATTTCTTCTTTTTTTTAACTCTAAAATTAATTCTTTTAGGTTCTTTTTTCTTAGATTTAGTTTTATTTAACTCTATATAGCTAATGCTTTTTTTAAAGCAACAATATATCTTCCCCTTACCATATTATTTTTGTTATGTGTTACAATAATTATCTCAAATTTAAAAATTTCTTTGTTTATAATTATTAGGAAACACAAAACAAATAAAATAAATCAAACTTTTATTTATGTAAAAATTATACTAAATGATAGCATAACTACTCTTAATTAGTATTTTAATTAAAATGCCTAACTTTTCCGAAATGGAGAAGCTATAAAAAACATAAAATTTACACCCTACAATATACACCATATGAATATATACATATCCTATTTTGAAGTTTTTTTATTAATGAATTAACCCTATATTTATTTTATGAGCATAATAGAAGGACATTCATTTTACAAAGTTTCTGAAGCTCAAGAAATCCTTAAAAACAAGTTTGATTATAAAATCACAAAAAGCCATTTAAAATACAAACTAGAGGTTTTTGAATGTTATATTAAAATAGAAAATATAATGATGATTTCAGAAGATTCCTTAAAATATTTAACACTTAGCTTAGTCTTATTTAAAACAACTAAAAATATAAAATAGAAGTAAAAAAGAAATTCAAAAAATGCCTAAATTTAGAGAATTAATCAAAAAAAGATAAATATATTGTTTATATAATGGATGCAATTTAAAAAAACCTATCCCCTAATTTTAAAAACAGAAAACTTTCTCCTTTATGCTACAGAAATAAAATTTTTAACAACAATTATTTTTATTATTTCGGCCTTTTTTCTCAAATTTTTATTGTCCCAAAAAGGTAACAATAAAACGAATAATCTAGAAGAAGTGGCCAATTTGTTATTTAAAAACTTTAAAATTTTTTGCAATGCATTTTAAATTCCAAATTACTTTTGCATAAATAAATAAACTTCTCTTTGCGCAAATGGAAATCCAAACCGATCACTAAAATATTTCTTAAAAAATTATATTCAGCTAGCCCAGATATCATTTGCTTTTCACACTGAAAAGCATCCTCTTGAACACTAGAATTAAAAACACACTGTTTTTAAAATTTTCAATTTAAATTAAAGATTGTATTTTGGCAAAAAATTTTCTATATCTATTTTATATTCTCTGTCTTCATTAGAAATTAACATAATCTTTAATCGTTTTAATTTTTTGATTTTCTTAAAAAACCCTTTAGAAATAGTAACACACAAGGTATTTTTTACTACAAAAGGAAATTCTAAATGAAAAAACTTTTCATTTATATTCGGATCACCAATGTTAAAATCTTTTAATTGCTGCCATTTCTCACTTGGTAAATTATTTTCATGCTTTGAAACTTTAGCATCTTCAAATCCTTCAAAAATTACACTTTTAAAACCTAAAATTTTATTGTCATGCACTTTAAAATCAAACCTATAAACGGTAGATAACGCTTTATAAGCATCTGCACGATAACCTGTCGCTTTTATCATCTTTTTATGCTCAAGCTCAGGAATTATAAGCTGTGATTTTATAAAAACCAATTCTTTTAAATTACTGTCTTTAAAGAGATGTGTATAGATTTCATCGATAACAACATTATCTTCAAACTTTTCAACAATTCTATTATAAATAATATTGTTTTCTTTTTGTTTGTAAAAAAAGAAAACTAAAAAAATACAAATTGATAATAACCCAAAAAATAATATTTCCCTCATTAATAATCTATCCTATTTATGAAAAATCATATCAAATGCACTATAAAAATGCACACTATTTTTCCTGCTTACCTTGAAAGAATACTTTTTTTTCTTATTATTTATCTCATCAAAACATTCAACGTATACATCAATTCCACTTTCTTCTGCTAACTTTCTTATTTTATTCATTTTTTCACTGTGCTCAAAGAACCTCATCTCAAAATTAAAATAATTAACCTCGTCAATAAAGCGAGAGCGAGCATTGATTGGATGGTCTATCACAGAAACCCCATTAATATACACCTTTTTAAATACAATCTCTGTGCTATTTTTAATTTGTATCTCAAAATCTAAATCTATATATCCTTCATGATAATGTCTTAAAATAAAGGATCCAAATTGAGTTTTTAATTTAAGAATTAACCCGAAATCATATCTATTACTATCATTTAAAATAACAACTTTTTCAGATGTTTCACTAGAAAAAATAAAACTGTTGGAAATTAATAAAAAAAATAATAATATTATCACTTTCATACCTTTTATTATTATACTATTCTAAAAAAGAAATAAATAGGAAAAAAATTTTAATTTCTCTTTTTTAAAACTATTGTTTCTAGGTCAAAGATTATAGAAATAGTTTATTGCTTTATCTAATGATAGCAGCTTATAGAATCTTTTTTAAGATCGGTCTATCATCAAGAATATAAATCACAAAAGCTTTTTAAAAGCTGTCTAAATTCTTTATTACAAGGCAATAATTTATGGTAAAAATAATTTAAAAAACCTCCATTTTTTAGCAAACATTTATACGGATTGATTTGGAAAGTTAAATGCATAATTCTAACACTGATTTATAAAAATACTTTTTAAGTTTTTTATATTTTGAATATAAAAAACTTATTTATAAAAGATTTTTCAATATCGATTTTTTTGTGATTTTATACCAATAATAATAAAATTACATAGGGCCTAACCATAAATACTCTTAAAGCAAGAATACTTATCTTAAGCCCTATAAATAGACATCGACCAAAGTTAAGGATGCTTATAGTTAATAGCACCACTTACCAAGATTATACGCTATTATAGTGTTAAAATCAATACATTATTCTCAAATAATATACATATTTATTTATAAATTATCTTTTAAAGAATTTACTTCACTTTATTGATTATTTTTCTAACACTTTCTGATTAAAGTCAATATTTTACAAGGTATTTAAATTCAGGTATTTGATAAAAATAGTGAATTTAAATACTTTATTTTCCAAAAACCATAATTTTATATTCTGCACACAAAATTATCTATATTAAATTTTTAATTATATTTTTTACACTCCTTATATTCTTTCATAATTTCATTAAGCAATTCTTCTTTATCTTTAAGTAATTTTTCTAGCAAAAAACTAGTAAATCTTGCTTTTGATTTGTAATATATGTATGCATTTTCTGTTTTAAGCTGAAATCTTAATGGCCTGATAAAATTTCGATTGGATTTTTTAACTTTCTCCCCTTCTTTATCCTTTAAAAAAAATAAAGAATTCTGTATACCGTTTTCGATTATGTATTTTTCTTGAACTAACCCTTCTTCTATTGCATTTGCTATTCTTAAATATTCATAAGCCTGGCTTTTTGCTATTTTGTAATTCCTAGTAAACATTTCAAAGTTTTGATAGCCATCTAATTTATAATATTCTTTATCTTTAATCTCTTTTAAGATCTTCATTGTTTCTATTTTATTGTGAATTTCTTTTTGGAAGTTGATTATTAGCCTTTCTTTTAAAAATAGAAATCGTTCCATTTTATCTTCATAACAATTAATTTCAATTTGCTTTTGATTTTTGCCAGTATTAATACGATCTTTTATTTTTATATTCATATGTTTTAATTTTACACTCATTTCATTTCCCTATATATTATGAGATTAAAAATTTTTTTGACAACTGAAAAAATTTTTCAAGTGTAATTTCATATTCTTTTATATAATCTTTATTTAAATCGAAAGTATCGTTTTCTGCTATCCTTTTGTTCAAGTCTTCACGTTCATGAATAACGCCTAAAAAATTATCATCTCTGCTTATTAATTCCAATAAGTGCTTATACGTGTTGTTTTTCTTAAAATTAGTTACCATTGGGAAAATCGGTATTTTCAATTTTAATCTTTTTAGAGCAAATTCTAATAATTGCATGCTTTCTACCGACCATTTTTGAGCAGTCATTGGAATTATTATATAATTACTTACAACTAATACGTTTGTTAAAATAATTCCTAAACTAGGACTAGTATCTATTATTATGTAGTCGTATTTATGTTTTAACAATTTTAAACTATCTTTTAATCTAGTTTCTTTGAACGGGATGTTATCGTCATAAAAAAGGTATAAATATATATAACTGGGCAATATGTATAAATTATTGTTTAATCTAAAGGTGGAAGAATTTATGTTTTTTTTATCTGCTAATACTTCGTAAATGCTTTGTTTTGAAACATCTACCCCTTGTTCTTCCAAGAGATCTGAAAAATAGCTAGTGGTTGATGCTTGTGGATCGGCGTCAATTAGAAGAACTTTATATTTTTTAGACAAGAGTGTTGAAAAAATAATAGCACTTGTGCTTTTGCCAACACCTCCTTTAATTGAGCAAATGGCAACTATTTTAGTGTTTTCTCTATCCATTTATTTATAATTCCTCCATCAGGCAATTCTTTGCAATAAAATTCATACACTTTTTTTTCCAATCTGTTTAACATGTCAATAAATGTTTGAAAATATTTTTTATTAATTTTTTCTTTTTTGATTAACC
This sequence comes from Borreliella mayonii, assembly GCF_001945665.1. Taxonomy (NCBI): domain Bacteria; kingdom Pseudomonadati; phylum Spirochaetota; class Spirochaetia; order Spirochaetales; family Borreliaceae; genus Borreliella; species Borreliella mayonii. The sequence goes on from NZ_CP015789.1 coordinate 12,750, forward strand.
TAGCAAGACTTCTTAAATAACAAAACACACTGCCTTTTTTAAATTTAAATTCTATATAATATACTTTGGAAAATGTATATGATTTTAAAGTGCCATTGATTTTGTATTTTATAACAATGTTTTTTATAGGTTTTCTGTATCCATAAAAAATTCCTATAAATTTATCATTTTCTTTTGTAGAGAATAAATTGAGTCCTTCTAATTTTCCTTGATTAAATAATTTCCTAAAAAGAATTAAAAATTTGTTTTTTTTATATCTGTTTATTTCAAATTTGTATAGATCCATTAGCATTTTAGTGTGATATATTGCTCTTTCATTGAGAATTTCTTTTTTGATGAAAATTTCTGGCTTTCTGTTTTTTTTTATTATTTCTTTTTTTTTGTTTTTAAGTTTTTCTAATACACTTTTCATTTCAAACTCTTAATTTATATAGCTATTTTTATAAATATTTTGTGATTCTATTAGTTTAATAATTTCATTATAGTATTGATTATTAAATACTTTTTTGTATTCAAGTTTATTTTGTTTATTTAAGTATTCTTTAATTTTCGACCTTAAATTTATTGTGTTGGTTTTTTTATGTAATTGATCTAAAAGTATGTTATATATATTGGTTTTTATATTGTCTTTATGTTTTTGGGATTCGGTTTTATTAGTATCGTCCTTTATCTTTTTTATAATTTGATCGAAATCCTTATATTTATTGCTTTCTAATATGAAATGGGGTTTGTTTTTATATTTTTGATATGTGTTTTGTATTTGGGTTTTTATTTTTTTTTTGTCGCAACCTTCTTTTATTAAAATTTTTTGGGTTTTTCTTAATATTGAAATTAAATCTCTTTTTTTGTTTTGCAGTGTTTTTTGTAAATTAAATTTGTTTTCTTTTTTGAGATAATATTTTTCTTTGATTATAAATTTAAAAAGCTTTATTGTTGTTTCTTTTTTTAAGTTAAGATTAATAATAAAAGAGGAAATCTCATTATCGAAATTACATTTTTTTGCATATTTTTTTAGTTTAAGCTTATTAATCCTTTTTTTTCTTTCGGTTTCTCTTTCTTCTTTTTTATATTTATTATTAAGACACTCCCCATTTTTTACATTGTCCTTTTTATCGTAATTTATTTTAATGTATGCATTAACACGTCTTTGAAATCTTTCTGTTTTTTTATTCCTAAAGTGTTGGTTTAGTAGATTATAGCAGTCTTTTTTAGAATGCCTAAGAGCATAGTAGATTTCAGTGCCCATATTAATACCTAGATGTCTATAGTAGTTAATAGTAATATTTAGCTTTTTTAGTTTATAGAAGTAGTTTCGAAGTGTTTTGATTGAAACTTCTTTTTGCCCGTTGCGCCTTAAGTTGCTGTTAAAACAATAAAGGACGTCTGATTGGTTGTATTTTTTTTTGTTTTTATTAATATACTCGAGTGTCGCAATTAAAGCAATTAGTTTGTGTTGATATTTGCTTTGTATTTGTAGGGATTTATTAACCTTCACTTCTGCCTCCTCAACTTCGGATGGTTTTTTATACACTCTTACATAATAAAGCAATTTTTCAGATAAGTAAAGTTTATCACTAAAAAATAAAAATTTTTTATATTGTGAGCCGGTTTAAACAGGTGTTATTGGAATTGAATTCTTAAAAGATTTTATTGTATCCATAGACTGTACATTGGGTATTAGAGAATTATGTCGGTGGCGTTGTTTTTAATATTTTGAGATGGATATTTTTATATGATGCATGGGGGAAGTATTTGAGTTCTTTATCATTCTTTTGTTATATTTAAATAGTACATTCGAAGTGGTATTATACAAAGGATAAGTAATATTAAGTTGACTTGTGTTAATTTCAGAGCTTTATATGATAGAGATATAAATGTAACTATGAATCTTAAAATTATTCTTACTAAGAAGTAAAAACCAAGGAAAAGGCGGCTTTAATTTAATATAAAGGCTATTCTTTGGTGGATAAGCTTTTCTTATATAGTCTAAAAAGCTATCATTGAATGATAGTTTTAATTATAAATAGTAGTTTTCTAATTAAATACTATTGAATGATTTTTTATATATTAAGCTTACTTTGGCTGTCGAAGATGTCCTTGGAGAAGCAAGTTAATACATTAAGCTTTTTAAGTTCCTGAATTATTAATTCAGGAGTAGATGTTATGCTTCTTGTAGCATCTGTTATTAGATAAACTCGAAATCCCAAGTTAATTGCATCAAGTATTGTTTCTTTTACACAAAAATCCAATGCTAGTCCCGTTATAAATAATGTATTGATTGAATTGTTTTTCAGATAAAGCTGAAGGCCCGTTTGTTTTTTTTTAATGCAATCATCATAAAATCCACTATAACTATCGTAATATTGATCGGTTCCTTTAAAAAAAACTTTTTTTATTCTTTTTGTATTTAGATCATTAGGAAACTCTGATCCCCAAGTATTTTTGACGCAGTGCTCAGGCCAAATACCCCCATTTTTATTGTTAGAAAAGCTTACATGATTTTTACAATGCCAATCCTTGGTGGCAATAATGTTTTTGAAATAATTTTGAAGTTGGTTAATCAAAGAAATTATTTCATTACTGTTAGATACTGGTAAAGCGCCTGATTCTAAAAAATCATTTTGTATATCTATTAAAATAAGTGCACTATTTTCTGTTATTTTAAAAATAAAATCCTCCTTAGGAGATATTTAATAACAGAATATGCTTCTGCTATATTAGGCATATCCCTTGATATAACTTTTGTCAATAATTATATATTTGGGATCAATATGGTAATTAGTTTTTCCTTAAAATTAATTAAATTAAAACATAAAACTCATCTTTAGTTTTGGTTTTATAATTATTAATATTAAAATTTGCATTACAATCATTCATAGAAAAAACAAGTATTCTAGTAATTATGCTTTATTTTATAAATTCTCTCCCTAAATATAATAATATTACAACAATGTATTATAATAATATTAATTATAGTATAATATCGAAAATTGTTTACCATATTGTGTGGTATTAATAGGGTGAAAATCTTAGATATGCTTTTTGTTTTTTAGTAAAATTGATTTATGATGCGCCTTATATAAGGAGGATTTGGACATTATTAAAAATGTTTAATTTAGATTGGCGTATTTTTATCATTGGTAATATAAATTTTAACAAAAAAAGTAAAATTTAACAGTTATAATAAAACCCTAATAGCAAGGTATTTTCCAATCTAGCTAAGTTAAACTATTGAAAGATTTACAAAGTTATAATAAAAGCATAATAAAAAAATTTCTTAAAGGGCAATCAATAAATATAATAAGTTTTTTAAAAATTTTTTGGAGATTGGCTTAAAAAATCAAAATTGCAAGAGCACATGTGTTGCTTAATGTGTGATATTTGCAATTATTTGTCCGGGCTTATTGAAAGAGATAGTAAAAAAAATATATGTATACATATATTTTAAATAAAAGTGATTTATAAAAATAAAAAATAAAAAAGAGAAAACGAAAGTAAAAAAAAATTAATAAACTTAAACTAAAAAATATGCAAAAAAATGTAATTTCGGTAATGAAAACACTTATTGGAATTAATAAGCGGTGATGATAATTTTTTAGGTCCCATTCATGAACGTGAAGACTTGAACAAAAGGATAGCAGAGAACGATACTTTCGATTTAAATAAAGATTATATAAAAGAATATGAAATTACACTTGAAAAATTTTTCCAGTTATCGGAAAAATTTTTAACTTCATGATAAGTAAGGAGATAGAATGAGTTTAAAATTTAAATATATGAATATAAAAAATAAAGGATCTTATCAATACTGACAAAAATCAAAAGAAAATTGAAATTAATTTTAATTAAGATAAACTGGAACAAGTTCTCTTTATTTAAAAAAGACTAATAATCAACTTTTAAAAATAAATTCACAATAAAATAAAAACAATGAAGATCTTAAAAGAGATTAAAGATAAAGAATATTATAAATTAGATGGCTATCAAAACTTTGAAATGTTTACTAGGAATTACAAAATAGCAAAAAGTCAGACTTATGAATATTTAAGAATAGCAAATGCAATAGAAGAAGGGCTAGCTTGGGAGAAAGATATAATCGAAAACAGCATACAAAATTCTTTATTTTTTTTAAAGGATAAAGAAGGAGTGAAAATCAAAAAATTCAATCGAAATTTTATTAGGCCATTAAGATTTCAGCTTAAAACAGAAAATGCATACATATATTACAAATCAAAAGCAATTTATTATTTTTTTGTTAGAAAAATTACTTGAAGATAGAGAAGAATTGCTTAATGAGATTATGAAAGAGTATAAGGAGTTTAAAAAATATAATTAAAAATTTAGTATAGATAATTTTGTGTTAAGAATATGAACCTATGTGATTTATCAAATATATTATTCAGATAAGGTATTTGATAAAAAACAGGGAATTTCTTTATTTATAAAGTAGTTATTTAAATCATAAAGTGTCAAAAAATCGGGGTAGTAAAGTAAAAAGTAAAAGATGATTTACAAATAAATATGCATATTATTTGAGAATAATGTATTGATTTTAACGCCAACAAAATTCATTTTCCAAATGATATAAAAGTTTTTATAAATGAGCTTTTAGAGCCGTCTTCAAAATTAGGCTATTATAAAGAGGCAAAAGAAACTTTGCAAAATATTTTTTGTATATTAGATAGTAATTAAAAATGGTTTAGTCTACTCAATAATTTATATGAGATAATAAAGTATATTAAGGATATGTGCTTTATTAATAAAAATAAAAATAAAAATAATTATATCTTAATAAAAAAATTGGAAATACCGCAATTATTGATAATTTATCTAATTTAGATACTAATATAGATAAAAATTAATAATTTGCAAAGATTTAAAAGGGCAATTGAAAATGAATTTAGAAAAAGAAATTGATAGTAAAATTCAAAAAATGAAAATTCTATATGAAATTTAAACAAAATAACTTTATAAATATGATTGTTTTAAAAGTTTTTCTCAATTTGTAAAGCCTTTTGTAGTTGCTAAAGCGTAAACTTATTTTTATTTAAAACTTTAGTCAAAAGTTTTGGAGGGTAGTTTTATCTATTGATAAGATTAGGGAATTAGGATTTAAAAATATAAAAAAACACATGTTTAGAAAAAAAAATCATTAAATTTTAATAATCATATAAGTAAATTAAATAATAAGAATATTTCTATTAGAATTTTCATTAGAGATAAAGAATTATGTGAGTTTGTAAAAAAGAGATAATAATAGTAAATTATATTTTTAAGGAGCTTTTTAGAATAGAAAAGATGTTTTGCTTGATATTGTAACTAATATAATAATGAGAAAAAGTAAAATACAAAATTTTGTTTTATAGTGTCTGTAATGAAGATTTAAAATTTAATGTATCTATTAATTTTATTAATGTATTTTTATTACTAGTTGTTGTAAAACTAAATTAACTTATAGATATTTGAGCTTTGTATTTAATATTGGTTTTTCTTTTTTACAATTTTATTAATAAATGTTTATTTTGATAATGCTTTTAAAATTTATGTTGCAAAAATTATTCCAACTTTATTTAATAAAGAAGGAATATCTTATATTTTTATTGTTTGCATTTAATTGTCTTTATTGTGATTTGCTTTGGTGATTTTGGAATTTGTGCTCTGGGGGGAGTAGTTTTTTTGGGGCTTTATTTTTTTGCTTTACATTGTGCAATGTAATTAAATTGCTTTTAAGCTTTATATATGTAAATATAGGTCTTTAATATATTCCTAAAGCTTGGTGGGATAATTATGAGGAAAAGCTTACTATGTCTGCTATTTTTATACTAATAAGTTCTTATAAACATTATATAAGTTGTAGATATACAAAATTTAGAATAAGATTTAAAAAAAACAAGCTAAAGAATTTTTAGATTTTATAGATACAAAATAAGATATAAAAGAGAAATTAATTTAAGATGCCAAGCAGAGATACAAGAGAAATCTAAAATCTGGTAGCTTAAAATATTGTTGAAAATCTAAGATTAGAAGTTAATAAAAAAGGAATACAAGAATTAGAAGAGATTGAAAAAGAAATACAAAAAGTAAGAGAAAATTTAAAAAAGAAGAATAACCAAAAGATAAAGAAGAGTTATAAAGATAAATTAAAGTGTCTTGAAGATAGTTTGAAAGAAGGAAGAAAGATGTTAGAAAGAAAAATTTTATTTTAATTGATTAAAAACTCGTTATTATAAAGAAACAGCAAGCAAAAAATAGAAAAGGATATGAGTATAAAAATGTAAAATTTGTTTTAGGCTTTGTATATAAAAATTTACAATCCCTAAATAACCTCCCAATAAAAACAATTATTAGCTCGTTATAAGGGTTTTGGGGGTATTTATTTCTAGTTCTATAAACAACACAACAAATTTTACTATTTTTCTTAAGTAGCTTTTTGCAAGAATAACAATTTTTTTATTATTAAAAGCTTTTGGGGCATCATTTTGATTTCCTTAAAAATCAATTATAATTATCTAAAAGTTTAAGACAAGGTAATTATGTCTTTGCTTAAATTTAATGAATATTTTAAGTATAGGTCGGTATTTAATAATTATAAAGAAGTTAACAACCTATTTAGTAGTAGGGTTTTTGTGATAAATATTTCTTAAGAACTTGGATATTTAATAAATTATTGAATTATAGAAGCCAGTTTAAATAAATTTATTAATAAAGCAATCCTAAATTCAAAAGTAGACTTCTAAAACACACCATAATGAATTAACAAGTTTTTAAGTTTTTTTAACTTGTTGTATAATTTTTGTTTTGAGTGTTGTTATGAAAAATATCCTTTCTTATTTAAAATTAACCGTTATTGAAATTTGTGTTTTAAGTAATATGAAAATATGGTTATTAATAAGATAATGTTGATAGGGTATATATCTATTTATCAACGATTTTAGAAAATAAAGAAACTATTAGAATAAGATTAGAATCTTAATTCTAATAGTTCAGATTTAAAAATCTGACTAATAGTGTATAGATAAAGATTTATAATGTAATTAAAGAAAATATTTATAATAATAATTTTTCTACCAATGAATTTTCGGACTCAATTTCCCAAACTATTACTTATGAACTTTTTATTGCCAGACTTAATAATAAAAATAATGAAAAATAGCTTTTTATAATATTAAAAAGTTTATACTTTGTAACTTTTTGCTTATAAGAGATATATTAAAATTAATTAGTGATATTGATACAAATAATGAATATAATAGCCCAAGATAGATTTTAGAAGAAATTATTAATGTAATAAATAAATTGATACAGAGCTTCTTTTTTTAAAGAATTTATCTTTTACAAGAGCCAAAACAAGCTCAAAAGACCTCCTATCTTTGTTTTTATGAGGATTTTCTAGCTAAGTACGATGTTTAAATTAAGAAAGGCCAAAGGAGTGTAGTAAACTTCCTATTAGGGTGTAAGTTTTATTGTTAACAGTTTACATAAGGCACTTAAAAAAATTAAATTAAATTATGGCTTTGAAAATAGGGATAAAGTTGCAGTGTTTGATTTTGTAATAGGTATTGGCACATTTTTACCTGAAGTAATTAAAATTATATTAAACGAAATTCCAATAGACTCTGAAAAACAAGAAGATTACGTTAATTTTCACATACTTAAAAATGTTATGGTTTTGAATGTTTAATGGTTCCTTATGTAGTTGATCATTTAAAGCCAAGTCAATATTTGAAAGAAAAATTTGTAGCGGCAGCTTAAATAATGAAAACATAAAGTTACAAATATTTTTTACTAATTTTATTGATAAAACAAAGCCTTCAGATCAAAAATCTTTTAAGGTGTTTTCCCTGCAATTGGAGAAGAAAATGAACTTACAAATAAAGTTAAAGAAAAGCAAATACTTGTCATACTAGGAAATCCTCCTTATAATTCAGATTCAAAAAATAATAATGAATATATATATTGAATTTAGTTAATGATTATAAAAAAATAGAAAATAAGTTTATAAATGAAAAAAATTTAAGGCCACTTAATGATGACCGCACTAAGTTTATTAGATTTGCAGAACATAGAATTAAGAGTTCTAACGAAGGATTGCTAGGTATCATAACAAACAAATGGATACCTTGACAAGGTGGCATTCAGAGGTATGAGATTACCTCTTAAAAACATTTGATGAAATTTATATATTAAATTTACACGATAGTTCAAGAAAGAAAAAAAACTGATGATGGCAGCATAGGTAAGAATGTATTTTGTATCCAAACCGGAGTTACTATTGCTATTTTTACTAAATATAAGATGGACTAAAAAAAGTAAGCTGATTAAAGTATTTTACAAAAGTATTAAAGGCAAAAGAGAGAAAAATATGGGTTTTTAGGAAAAAACAATATCTTTACTATTAATTTTGAAAAACTTGAATACAAATATCCCCATTATTTTTTTACTAAAAAGATTTTTCAAATAAAGATATTTATGACAATGGGATTTCTTTAAAAGATATTTTCAATAATTTTAGTATTGGCGTTCAAACCAAAAAAGCTAAAATAGCTAATTGACTATACAAGAAAAAAGCTTTTAAACAAGCTTAAGAATTTACATATTCAAAAGAAGAATATGCTATAAACAATTATAATCTAAGTGAAGATTCTGTATTTTGGAAGTTATTATAGATTTAAAAATTTTTAAATCTATAAATATCAATCCAAGTTATGTTTAAAAAATATCTTATAGGTTATTTGACAGCAGATTTATTTATTACTCTAAAAATAAAGGAGTTGTAGTAGAGTCAAAATATAAATAAAATATATTTTAGAAATTGAGAATAATATAAGCCTTGTTACAACAAGATTTTTATCGACAAATAATTTTTTTCATTCTTTTACCTCTAGAATTTTATAGAGATGTTTTGTTTCAAATAGATGCAGTGAATCAAGCTATGTATTTCCCCTTTGTATAAAAGAAGATCAAAGTGTATTTAAAGATTTAATAAAAGAAAATTTTAAAATTCCTTTTAGGAAATTTATTAATACAAAGTATAGCAAAAAAAGTTTACGGGAAAAGGGTTCTAGAGTAGGCCTGTTTATATAGATAAAATTAAAAAATAGGGCTTTAGAGGAATACAAAGACAGTTAAAAGAGAATTTATCAAACGTAAAAAAAAAAGAAAATTTGCCTGAATTAAATAATAGAAAAATGTCTATTGGGATTTTAATGAAAAACAAAGGGTTTTACGAATTTTGTAAAGAAGATACTAAAAGAGCTTATTTTATTTTTGAAATATTATTTTTCATTAAAAAAAGAAGTCTTATCATTTAATTAATGAATATGAAAATTACGAAAGAAAACAAAAAGAAAAAAACCAATGCTTGATTTTTATTGTATTATGGGGATATTGTTACTTTAGGTAAGAGCTAAGCAGATTTTAATTTAGGTTTTATTAAATTTCCAGTGAACTACTATTTCTAAATCAAAGATTATAGAAATAGTAGTTCACTATTAAACCTATCCTTTAAAAAAGGATAGGTTTTTACATAATATTAATTCCAATAACATGACTTTAAAGGTTGCTTATTGACAATATGTTATTTTTCAACTTTGTTGATTGGGAACTTTTTTTTTCAATTTGCTTGTAAAGTTCCGTTAAATGAGATTCAAGCTTAGCAATATCTGTTTTTATAGAATCCTTATCATCTTGATAATCTAATAAAAGTTGGTTTAACATGTCTGATACGATTGATTTCATGGATAATAATTTTTCAAACGAATTTTTAAGCTTCTCTAAATTTGAAATTTCTAGTTTGTCTAAAGCATCCTTTTTAGGATATAAGTGATTAATCGCTGTATCAAAAGTTCTTCCAAGGTTGCAAAAAGTGCCAAATAAGAGGGTTTTTTGTTTTGATTGAATTAAAATCTTTGAAAGATTTGCTAATTTATTGGTATTAATAGGATTTAAAGTAGCATAAGTGAATTTTCTATAGTTTTTAGATCTATCGGTATTATCTGCTACCGTTTCATATGATGCTACCCAATAAATTTCTTTGAAAATTGATATTCCATATTGGTTTGAAGGTTCTTCTTCTAATTTTTTTTCATATTTTTTTCTATCCTCGTTAGCTGTTTCTATTAAATTTTTTAAATCATCAAGTAGCTTATTTTTTATTTGTTTATTAGGGATTTTTTCTATTTTTAATAATCCTTTTTTAGAATTATTTTGATTGGTATTAGAATCTGGATTGCAAGCATTGAAAAATAGAAAAATAAATATACTTACGATTATATGGTATTTCATAGATATTCTCCTTAACTATAATATAATGCAATAATAATATAATTAAATAATTAGTATAAATTATTGAAATAATAATAAGAATATTTTTATTATTAGATATTTTATAATATTTTTGATTTTTTAATGTTAGTAATTCGATAGCTATTGCTATAGCAATTGTTTTAAGAGGAATGGAATAAGATGTTCACTAATTAGAATAAATTCATTCGGATTTATTTTGTAAAAATTTTTTTGTTTAGCAAAAAATTAAATACTTTTATAGCAAATTTAGTTATACTATTAAAGTTTTAGTAATTGTAGTTTAAATTTATTCAAAATATAACTTGACTATAGTTTAATTTTGGTTATACTATAAATTAGTTCGACACTATAGCTCGGATTGATGAATATAAGCAATGAAATAGGGCTTAAAACAACTTCTTTAAAAGAAATTGTTTTAAGCCCTATTTCATTTTATGTAACATTAATTTTCCTAATTTACGTTTTATTTATATATTTTTTAGTTTTAATTGTTATTTATTAGGCCTATGAGGCGCCATAATGCATTTACAATATATCTGATTTTTTTAATTTGGTTTATAATTCAAAAATAGGGCATTATAGCCTATAGTCTTCCCAAAATATATATTTATAGTAGTTCGTAATTTTTGTGTAATATATTTTTAAAGGATAATTGATTGTGTAGTAAAGTTTGAATATATTTTTCCACGTTAAATTTATTAGTTATAATTTTTAGTGTGTTTTCTAAATTATCGAGATTTTTTCTAATAAATCTATTTCAATATTTTCAGTAGTATTGCAATATTTTATGTATGTTAGAATTAAACACGTGGTGTATAAAGCCCCTACTATAGTACTCAATATTTGAATTTAGTTCAGTGTCGCCTAGTGTGTAAATAAGAATTGTTAAGTGAGAAAATAGCTTATTTTTGTAATTCATTTTTATTATTTTTTTCAAAAGTTTTTCCAAGTTAGTATTCCTAGTAATTTTTATTATTTATCATATAAAAATATATATCTTTGCAATTTATATTTCTAAATTTGCTTAATTTTCAAATAAATAATTTTTTACAATTAAGTAGTAGTAGTGTTTTTTTGTAAAAATTGTTTTAATTTTTTGTAGAATAATTTGTAGTATTCTTGTAGTTTTAAGCAAACTTTTTCTAGGGTGTAATTAAGTTTATAATAAATTATGGATTGATTGTATTTAAAATAGAATTTGACTATGACGTTTATTTCTTTTTCTAATTGGTTTAAGTATTTTTTCATTGTTGATATAACACTAGGAGTTAGATTTCGGTTTTTGAGATTTTAGTTATAAAATTTGAGTAGAGTTTTTTGAGAATAATTTTCTAATATTAAATTGATTTCAAATATTGTTATGGTAAGAATAAGTAATCTACATGCATGATTCATTACTTTTTCTTGTTGTTCTTTTAGATATTTATACATAGTATAAGTATCTAAAGAGGTTTTTTAAAATAAAGAATAAATTGATAAATTAGTAGTAAATTTTAAAAATTATTGATAATTTTTCTCAAAATTATATGGTTTAAGATTTTAAAGTTAAAGTTAAAGTTAAAGTTAAAGTTTGTGTTTTAAGTTAAATTGCTCGATTTAAATGTTAAAGTTATGAGTCAAAATACTCTATACTAATAAAAAAATATTA
>NZ_CP015790.1 GCF_001945665.1 Borreliella mayonii
ATATAATTTTTTATTAGTATAAAGTATTTTGACTCATAACTTTAACCTTTAAATTGCTCATTTTAACTTAAAAACTTTAACTTTAACTTTAAAATCCTAAACCATATAATTTTTAAAATTTGCTACTAATTTATCAATTTATTCTTTATTTTCAAAAAAACTCTTTATATACTTATATTATGAATAAACATCTAAAAGAACAAAACTAAAAAGTAATGGATCATGCATGCAGATTACTTACTCTTACCATAACAATATTTGAAATCAATTTAATATTAGAAAATTATTCTAAAAAACTCTACTCAAATTTTATAACGAAAATTTCAAAAACCGAAACCTAAATCCCAGCGATATATCAACAATGGAAAAATACTTAAACCAACTAGAAAAAGGAATAAACGTCATAGTCAAATTCTATTTTAATGACAATCAATCTATAATTTATTATAAACTTAATTACACCCTAGAAAAAGTTTGTTTAAACCTACAAGAATACTACAAATTATTCTACAAAGAATTAGAACAATTTTTAAAAGAAAACACTACTACTACTTAATTGTAAAAAATTATTTCTTTGCAAATTAAGCAAATTTAGAAATATAAATTGTAAAGATATATATTTTTATCTGAGAAATAATAAAAATTACTAGGAATACTAACTTGGAAAAATTTTTGAAAAAACAATACAAATGAATTGCAAAAATAAGCTATCTTCTCACTTAATAATTCTTGTTTACACACTATGCGACACTGAACTAAATTCAAATATTGGGTACTACAGTATGAGCTTTATATACCGCGTGTTTAATTCTAACATACATAAATATTGCAATACTATTGAAAATATTAAAATAGATTTACTAGAAAAAAATCTCGATACTTTAGAAAACACACCAAAAATTATAACTAATAAATTTAACGTGGAAAAAATATATTCAAACTTTACTACACAGTCAATTATCCTTTAAAAATATGTTACACAAAAATTATGAACTACTATAAATAGCAATAGGTTTACTATTTATAAAGGAAATTATTAGAATAAATCGATTATATAAATCAATCCTAGCAAGATAAGAAACTTTTAGTAATTCTACTAAAAGTTTCTTATCTTGTCTTGCAATTTTCACACATAGCTGAGAGATTATGGACTAATCTATTTTTGAATTATAAACCAAATTAAAAGAAAAAATCTAGATATATTGTAAGTGCATTATAGCGCCTCATAGGCCTAATAAATAGCAATTATAGTTTATACCAAATCAAAATTTAAATCTATATGTATTGATAAATATAATTTTAAAAATTGCAGTCTAAAACTTTCAAAGCAAATTCATTTATATTAGTAGTTGCCTATCTAAATACAATAAAGGACCTCTAAATGATTATTAATTTACCAAATAAAAAACCATAAATTGCCACAATAAAGTTCAACATAAGTTAATAGTTCTTGCCTCAAGAATAGACTATTTAAACAAAAAAGATAAACAATACCCCAAAACGAAATATTATACTACTTTAATGAAAATCTAAAAAGAAATGGTCAAGCTATCTCTACATTAAGAACTATGCAAAAATATATTTATAAACTAAAAAGAAATAAAAAATAATAGCAATGATTTTCTTGAATTTTTAAAGCTAAAATTGTTTTTTAAAAAACCCATGCCATACTAATAATTCGTATAGGGGTTTTATAAACTTTTCTATATCGTTATTAAAAATAAATAAATTAAATGAAATAAAAAAAATATCAAGACACTTTTTGTTAATTTTACAAAGTTCTTCCTTTTTTATAAAGAATGCAATTAAGGGAACTCACCTAAATTACTTTTTCGATAACTATTTTATGGAAAAATCCATTAGGGAATATATTTTCAGCCTCATTTAAATACTTTTTATATTCATTTTCTCTTTTATTAAGTAGAAAATATCCCTGACTTAACCATATATCTGTTAAGTATTTTTCTAAATTTCTTTTACTATATTTTAGAGCCTTTTGTAAAAATTTTATTGCCTTCTCCGAACTGCCTCCTGCAATTCTTGGAAAATATAAATACCACATTGCTAAATAAATATTGACAAATATATTCTCATTATCAATTTCTAAAGATCTAATTAGTGCATTTTTAGATTCATTTGAGACTTTAACTAATTTTATACCTCCTGTATATCTTAAAATAGATAAATTCAAATCCCCTAATACCCTATATGAATCACTTCTAACTAATTTTTACAATCTTTAAAGAATTTAGAAGGAATAAAATCTAAAAGATCATTTTTGGCACTGAAAAATATAGAATAACTATCAGAAAAATTTTTAACATTTAAGCTTTGTGACAAAGATACAATTTGAAAATTAACAATATTGGCAAGATAATTTTTTCTAGTATCCTTAAATGATTCCATTTTTTATCTAAGGCTTTAAATTTATCTATATAAAATTTATATAATCAACCCGATTTTTTAAAAGAGCCTACTATCAATATCACCAGAATAATAATTTTCTAAAATATTATCATATTCCACATTTAAAGTTTCAAAAGAATTAGAATATAAAAAATTAAAATTAAAAAAGAAATAATAAAAATAAATTTTCACAACCCTTTACCACCTTGTAATTAAAGATAATTCAATAAATAAATTTATCTATATTTAATTTTTAGAAAATAAAATTATTCCAAAAATTAATGATAATTAGACTTGCTAAGTTATACTTTCAATATATAGAATTAAATATAAAATTAGAAGAAAAATTAAGGGCTTTTAAAATAAAAAATTACGTACAATTTTTAAGTTTAAACTGTACTAATTTATCAAGGAAAAAATTTTTCCTTGATAAATTCTCTATATCTACAAAAACAAATAAATTCCTTATTACTTATTTAAAATTTTTGTTATTTCAGAAGATAAAGTTTCGGTCCTAAGTATTTCATATTTAAGAAAATATTCATACATTAACTTGATGTATTCAATAAATCCTGTCGTTTCTTCTAAAGAATCTTTAATGCTATTTAAATCGGTGTCATTTCTACAATAGTTAATAATTTGAGTTACAATGTCAATCCATCTCTTCTTAAAGATCAACAATTCTTTAAGCTTGCTTAAAATAATGCTCAATTCTTCTTTATTTAAGCTTATTAATTTATCCATTTGGTTGTTTATTTTTTCAGCCGAAAATTCTAACTCATATTGAGAATAATATTGTCCAGCCCTAACTATGAGAGAATCTAAATTTTGATTATCAGCAAGGCTTGATATTTTATTAAGAATTTTTCCAAACGCTCTTATTAATTCCTCATTATAATTTAAAGATGAATAAAACTTTCTTCGTATATCATTGTTTTCACTATGCGAATATTTCTCTCGATTGGAGCTTAATATAAGATTATTAAATAGAGAATCTTTCATTCCAAATTGATCTAAGGGCTCGATTTTTGCTCTATCCAAGATTGTCTGAGCTTTAACAAATTTGGCAATTTTAGTTATTTCAATTATCAAATCGTCTTGAGTCACCTTGCTTTTGGAGCCATTTTCTTTTAGCTTTAAATTTCCTCCAATTATCTTTTCTCTTTGATTGAATTCAAAATCTTTATTTTCTAATACTAAATTTTCAGAGTTACATGACGAAAGACCTAAAAAACAGATTATTATAATTAAATTATTCTTTTTCAAAATATTCTCCTCATTGATATATTAATTAAATTAATATATCAATGTGTTTTAATTTCAAATTTCTTTCAATGAATTATTAAATAAAAAGCGATATATAAAAAGTATAATTAACAGTACATTAAGTCGAATAAAAATTATTAATATCTTTTAAATTATAAAAATTAGAGCTTAATTATGCTTTTATTACTTTATGTGAAAGCATAATTAAGCTCTAATAGCTCACAATGGCGGTCACAAATTAAGGCAAATTTTAAATGGAAAACTTAGCCTTGACTTTAAGGGTACACCAATTTAAAAATAAAATCAATAATCATACAATAAATTAATAAATTTTTTCTTTGAATTCTTTCATAACTTGCTCAATCCAATTTTTTCTATCTGAGAAAACCTTATCCAAAAAAAACTCTGTAAACCTATGGTTTTTTTTATAAAAAAGGTAACTTTCTTGATTCTTAAATTGAAACCTTAAAACTCTACTTGAATTCTGATTTAACTTTTTTTCCATTGCATTTTTAGAATTAGTCAAAAATAAAATCGCTTGTCTAAAACCATTTTCAACTAAATATTCTTGCTTTATAGCACCCTCTTGAATTGCCCCACCTATTCTCAAATAAGTATATGCTTGAGATCTAGCCAATTTATAATCTTTTATAAATTTCTCAAAACTTTTATATCCATCAAGCTTATAATAAGCCTTATTTTTGATTTCCATCAAAATATACATGGCCTCTATTTTATTATAAATATCCTCTTTTACATTGTCTTTTAACTTATTTTTCAAAAATTCAAATCTTTCTCTATCATTAAATAAATGATTATTATTGGCATCAATAATAGAATTTTTCTCATTATTTAAATTTCTTGGATTAATAGCTATTTCATTGGCACTTTTTTTACTCATAAAATTTCCTCCTTTAATTTAAATTTTTCTTTATAAATTATCCAGCGCTGGACAATTTATTTTAGAAATTTCTATTTTTTCTGAATAAATTTTTATATGAGATATTAAATTTTTTAATATACAGCTATATTCCAATATATAATTTGATTTTAGATCAAATTCACTGTTAGTTGCAATTTTTTTATTCAACCCTTCTCTTTCACATACAATGCCTAAAAAGTTGTTCTTTTTTTGCATTATTTTTAATAATTCTTTGTGCGTATTGTTTTTTTTAAATCTAGTTATAATAAAGAAAATTGGCACTAATTTTTCTAAATTTTTGATAAAAAACTCTAAAAGTTCATAACTTTCAAATGTCCACTTTTCAGCTGTCATTGGTATTACTATATAATGCGTAGCATTTAAAGCGCATCTTAATGTTAAATCCAGACTAGGGTTTGTATCAATTAAGATATAATCATAATTAATTTTCAATCTTTTTATTTCTATTTTTAGTTTTAAATCGATAGCTTTGTGTTTATTTAGACAATAAAAATCTCCGTTTAAACTATGCAATGTTAAATAGCTAGGAATTAAGTTTAAATTTTTTTCTATATTAATAATACAATTATTAATGTCTAAATTATCCTTTAAAACTTCACAAATATTTGTTTTTTTTAAATCTATATTATTTTCTTTTATTTTTTCATAAAAATAACTGGTAGTTGATGCTTGTGTGTCTATGTCTATTAATAGCACCTTATATTCTTTTGACAAAAGAGTAGCAAAAATTATAGCGCTTGTACTTTTTCCAACGCCTCCCTTTATACTAGTAATTGTTATTATTTTTGTTCTTTTTCTATCCATTTGGTTATAAGGCCTCCATTTGATAATTTTTTGTCATAAAATTGATATATTTCCTTTTCTAAAGTTAGAAGTATTTTGATTAGAGATTTATAGTATTTTTTTTTAGTTTTGTCTTTTCTTAATAAATAGGAAATTCCCACAACATAGCAAAATATACTTCCTGTTTTGAATTTAAATTGTATATAGTGTATTTTCGAAAATGTAGCTGTTTTTAATTTATTATTTTCCTCGTATATTCTTAACACATTCTTTATTGGTTTTCTGCATCCATAGCTAATTCCTAAAAATTTGTCTTCATCTTTTAAAGAAAAAAGGCTAAATGTTTCTGTTTTTTTTCTGTCAAGTAAATTCCTAAATGAAATGAAGAATCTGTAATTTTTATTTTTCTTATTTCCAAATGCATAAAAGTCTAAAAATATTTTAGTGTGGTATATGTTTTTATTATCTCTTTTTTCAATTTTAACAAAAATGTTTTTATTCTCTATTTTTATTTGTGTCTTTTTTTCTTTAAGTTTTTTCATAAGGTTTTCCATAATCTATCCTTAAATGATTAATTTTCTATTAATATAAGATTTGTTTTTATTCTTAATTAATTTTAGTAGATCATAATAGTATTTATTGTTAAACGAGTCAGAATATTTTGGTTGCTCTATTTGATTTAAATAGTTTTTTATTATTTTTATTAAAACTTCATTTTCAATTTCAGATTTTATTTTTAATTGTTCAAATAATATGTTAAGTATATTGTTTTTAATATTTTCTTGTGTTGCTTTTGTATTTGGTTTATCTATACTTCTTTTTGTTTTATTTATTATTTGTTTTAAATCGTCATATCTATTTTGATCTAATATAAAGTGAGGTTTATTTTTGTATTTTAAATATACATTTTTAAAATGTATATTTAATTCTTTTTTATTTAATCCTTCTTTTTCTAAAGTCCTTTTGGTTTTTTCTAGTATTGTTCTTAGTTCTTTTCTCTTTATTTTTATGGTTTTCTTTTTTTTATTGTCTTTTTTAAATTTTTTTGAAAAAAAATATTCTATTTTTTTTAGTTCCTTCATTATTTCGATTTTCATATTCTTTTTTATATCGAAATCTAAAATCTTTGAAAATGATTTTGTTATGAATTTACATTTTTTTGCATAGTTTTTTATTTGTAAGTTTTCAATTCTTTTAATTGTTTCTTTCTCTTTATTATTAATATTATTATTACATTCCTTTAATTCTACACTCCCTTTTTTTGAAAATTCTTTTTTAAAGAATGTATTTATTCTTAAGTTAAATCTAATTTCTTTCTTTTCTTTAAAATATTTGTTTATTTTATGATAGCATTTTTGTTTTTGATATTTAAGTTTATAGTAAATTTCTGTTCCACAATTAACTCCTAAGTGTTTATAATAATTGGTGGTTACTTCAAATTCTTTTTCTAATTTGTAAAGATAGTTTTGTAATGTTTTTATTTTAATAGGTTCTTGACCGTTTCTTTTTAAATTTTCATTAAAGTAGTATAATATGTTGCTTTGAGTGTATTGTTTATATTTGTTGTTTATATAGTCTAGTGTTGAGATAAGAACTATTAACTTATGTTGAACTTTGTTTTTAAATTTTTTTGCTTTTTCCACTTTACTTCTCCTTAATTTGTGAATATCTAATATAGATATTATATCAAAATTAATTTAAAAACAAACTAAAATTAATTTAATGAATGGTTTTTTCTAAATCTAAAAGAGTAGCAACAGCAAATTTTCCATTCTTAGCCATACCCCGCAGCACAATAGCAGCAGCAACCTTACTATTCTGATTCATATTACCACCACCACCAGCAGTAAAAGCAGCACCAGCCTGAGCTGCCCCAATAGCAGCCGAAATCGGATTATTAGCCTGATCAGCCTGCTGACCACCAGCAGCACCACTCTTCTCAGCAGCATCAACAATCTCTTTTAATATCTGCTCACCACTAACTGCATTTATAGCCCCAGTCGCTTTCTGTGCTTGTGCATTATTAGCACCCTGGTCAGCAGCCCCAGAGAATAAATGCCCCGCATCCGCATTACCAGTCCCAGTAGCATTCCCATCACTAGCAGCTTTTAACAATTCTTTCTTCTCCTTACTACCAGCAGCCTTACCAGCAGTAGCCTCAGCAGCATCAACAATCGCCTTCATCCCCTTAGCAATCCCCTGAACACTGCTTGCATCAGCTGCACCAGCACCAGCACCAGCATTCACAATCTCCCCAATCGAAGTATCACCATCACTAGCTGCCTTAGCAGCCTTATTAGCAGCATCAGCAATCGCCTTCAACAGCACTTTTCACCCCATCCTTTTGATTGTCATGAGCAGCATTAGTAACAGCAAATTTTCCATCCTTAGCCATACCCCGCAGCACAATAGCAGCAGCAACCTTACTATTCTGATTCATACCACCATTACCAGCAGCAAAAGCAGCACCACCCTGAGCTGCCCCAATAGCAGCCGAAATCGGATTAGTAGCAGCAGCAGCACCAGCACCAGCAGCACCAGCACCACTCTTCTCAGCAGCATCAACAATCTCTTTTAATATCTGCTCACCACTAACTGCATTTATAGCCCCAGCCGCTTTCTGTGCTTGTGCATCACTAGCACCCTGGCCATTAGTTCCAGAGAATAAATGCCCCGCATTCGCATTACCAGTCCCAGTAGCATTCCCATCACTAGCAGCTTTTAACAATTCTTTCTTCTCCTCCTTACTACCAGCTGCCTTACCAGCATTAGCCTCAGCAGCATCAACAATCGCCTTCATCCCCTTAGCAATCCCCTGAACACTGCTTGCATCAGCTACACCAGCAGCAGCAGCATTAGCATTCACAACATTCCCAATCGAAGTATCGTCACCACTAGCTGCCTTATTAGCAGTCTCAGTAATCGTCTCAACAGCACTTTTCACCCCATCCTTTTGATTGGCATGATCAGCATCAGCAACAGCAAATTTTCCATTCTTAGCCATACCCCGCAGCACAATAGCAGCAGCAACCTTACTATTCTGATTCATATTACCACCACCACCAGCAGCAAAAGCACCACCACCCTGATCTGCCCCAATAGCAGCCGAAATCGGATTATTAGCCTGATCAGCAGCAGCAGCAGCACCATCACCATCACCACTCTTCTCAGCAGCATCAACAATCTCTTTTAATATCTGCTCACCACTAACTGCATTTATAGCCCCAGCCGCTTTCTGTGCTTGTGCATTATCAGCACCCTGGTCAGCAGCCCTAGAGAATAAATGCCCCGCATCCTCATTACCAGTCCCAGTAGCATTCCCATCACTAGCAGCTTTTAACAATTCTTTCTTCTCCTTACTACCAGCAGCCTTACCAGCAGTAGCCTCAGCAGCATCAACAATCGCCTTCATCCCCTTAGCAATCCCCTGAACACTGCTTGCATCAGCTGCACCAGCAGCAGCACCAGCAGCAGCATCACTCACAACATTCCCAATCGAAGTATCACCACCACTAGCTGCCTTAGCAGCCTTATTAGCAGCATCAGTAATCGCCTTCAACAGCACTTTTCACCCCATCCTTTTGATTGGCATGAGCAGCATCAACAGCAAATTTTCCATCCTTAGCCATACCCCGCAGCACAATAGCAGCAGCAACCTTACTATTCTGATTCATATTACCACCACCAGCATCAGCAAAAGCACCATCACCCTGAGCTGCCCCAATAGCAGCCGAAATCGGATTATTAGCCTGATCAGCCTGCTGACCACCAGCAGCACCATCACCACTCTTCTCAGCAGCATCAACAATCTCTTTTAATATCTGCTCACCACTAACTGCATTTATAGCCCCAGCCGCTTTCTGTGCTTGCTCATTATTAGCACCCTGGTTAGCAGCCCCAGAGAATAAATGCCCCGCATCCGCATTACCAGTCCCAGTAGCATTCCCATCACTAGCAGCTTTTAACAATTCTTTCTTCTTCTCCTTACCAGCAGCCTTACCAGCAGTAGCCTCAGCAGCATCAACAATCGCCTTCATCCCCTTAGCAATCCCCTGAACACTGCTTGCATCAGCTGCACCAGCACCAGCACCAGCATTCACAATCTCCCCAATCGAAGTATCACCATCACTAGCTGCCTTAGCAGCCTTATTAGCAGCATCAGCAATCGCCTTCAACAGCACTTTTCACCCCATCCTTTTGATTGTCATGAGCAGCATTAGTAACAGCAAATTTTCCATCCTTAGCCATACCCCGCAGCACAATAGCAGCAGCAACCTTACTATTCTGATTCATACCACCATTACCAGCAGCAAAAGCAGCACCACCCTGAGCTGCCCCAATAGCAGCCGAAATCGGATTAGTAGCAGCAGCAGCACCAGCACCAGCAGCACCAGCACCACTCTTCTCAGCAGCATCAACAATCTCTTTTAATATCTGCTCACCACTAACTGCATTTATAGCCCCAGCCGCTTTCTGTGCTTGTGCATCACTAGCACCCTGGTTAGCAGCCCCAGAGAATAAATGCCCCGCATCCTCATTACCAGTCCCAGTAGCATTCCCATCACTAGCAGCTTTTAACAATTCTTTCTTCTCCTTACTACCAGCAGCCTTACCAGCAGTAGCCTCAGCAGCATCAACAATCGCCTTCATCCCCTTAGCAATCCCCTGAACACTGCTTGCATCAGCTGCACCAGCACCAGCACCAGCAGCATCACTCACAACATTCCCAATCGAAGTATCACCACCACTAGCTGCCTTAGCAGCCTTATTAGCAGCATCAGCAATCGTCTCAACAGCACTTTTCACCCCATCCTTATGATTGGCATGAGCAGCATTAGCAACAGCAAATTTTCCATCCTTAGCCATACCCCGCAGCACAATAGCAGCAGCAACCTTACTATTCTGATTCATACCACCACCACCAGCAGCAGTAAAAGCAGCACCAGCCTGAGCTGCCCCAATAGCAGCCGAAATCGGATTATTAGCCTGATCAGCCTGCTGACCACCAGCAGCACCACTCTTCTCAGCAGCATCAACAATCTCTTTTAATATCTGCTCACCACTAACTGCATTTATAGCCCCAGCCGCTTTCTGTGCTTGTGCATTATTAGCACCCTGGTCAGCAGCCCTAGAGAATAAATGCCCCGCATCCTCATTACCAGTCCCAGTAGCATTCCCATCACTAGCAGCTTTTAACAATTCTTTCTTCTCCTTACTACCAGCAGCCTTACCAGCAGTAGCCTCAGCAGCATCAACAATCGCCTTCATCCCCTTAGCAATCCCCTGAACACTGCTTGCATCAGCTGCACCAGCAGCAGCACCAGCAGCAGCATCAGCAATCGCCTTCAACAGCACTTTTCACCCCATCCTTTTGATTGGCATGAGCAGCATCAACAGCAAATTTTCCATCCTTAGCCATACCCCGCAGCACAATAGCAGCAGCAACCTTACTATTCTGATTCATATTACCACCACCAGCATCAGCAAAAGCACCATCACCCTGAGCTGCCCCAATAGCAGCCGAAATCGGATTATTAGCCTGATCAGCCTGCTGACCACCAGCAGCACCATCACCACTCTTCTCAGCAGCATCAACAATCTCTTTTAATATCTGCTCACCACTAACTGCATTTATAGCCCCAGCCGCTTTCTGTGCTTGCTCATTATTAGCACCCTGGTTAGCAGCCCCAGAGAATAAATGCCCCGCATCCGCATTACCAGTCCCAGTAGCATTCCCATCACTAGCAGCTTTTAACAATTCTTTCTTCTTCTCCTTACCAGCAGCCTTACCAGCAGTAGCCTCAGCAGCATCAACGATCGCCTTCATCCCCTTAGCAATCCCCTGAACACTGCTTGCATCAGCTGCACCAGCAGCAGCAGCACTCACAACATTCCCAATCGAAGTATCACCACCACTAGCTGCCTTAGCAGCCTTATTAGCAGTCTCAGTAATCGTCTCAACAGCACTTTTCACCCCATCCTTATGATTGTCATGATGAGCATTAGTAACAGCAAATTTTCCATCCTTAGCCATACCCCGCAGCACAATAGCAGCAGCAACCTTACTATTCTGATTCATATTACCATTACCAGCAGCAGTAAAAGCAGCACCAGCCTGAGCTGCCCCAATAGCAGCCGAAATCGGATTATTAGCCTGATCAGCCTGCTGACCACCAGCAGCACCATCACCACTCTTCTCAGCAGCATCAACAATCTCTTTTAATATCTGCTCACCACTAACTGCATTTATAGCCCCAGCCGCTTTCTGTGCTTGCTCATTACTAGCACCCTGGCCATTAGTTCCAGAGAATAAATGCCCCGCATTCGCATTACCAGTCCCAGTAGCATTCCCATCACTAGCAGCTTTTAACAATTCTTTCTTCTCCTCCTTACTACCAGCTGCCTTACCAGCATTAGCCTCAGCAGCATCAACAATCGCCTTCATCCCCTTAGCAATCCCCTGAACACTGCTTGCATCAGCTACACCAGCAGCAGCAGCATTAGCATTCACAACATTCCCAATCGAAGTATCGTCACCACTAGCTGCCTTATTAGCAGTCTCAGTAATCGTCTCAACAGCACTTTTCACCCCATCCTTTTGATTGGCATGATCAGCATCAGCAACAGCAAATTTTCCATTCTTAGCCATACCCCGCAGCACAATAGCAGCAGCAACCTTACTATTCTGATTCATATTACCACCACCACCAGCAGCAAAAGCACCACCACCCTGATCTGCCCCAATAGCAGCCGAAATCGGATTATTAGCCTGATCAGCAGCAGCAGCAGCACCATCACCATCACCACTCTTCTCAGCAGCATCAACAATCTCTTTTAATATCTGCTCACCACTAACTGCATTTATAGCCCCAGCCGCTTTCTGTGCTTGTGCATTATCAGCACCCTGGTCAGCAGCCCTAGAGAATAAATGCCCCGCATCCTCATTACCAGTCCCAGTAGCATTCCCATCACTAGCAGCTTTTAACAATTCTTTCTTCTCCTTACTACCAGCAGCCTTACCAGCAGTAGCCTCAGCAGCATCAACAATCGCCTTCATCCCCTTAGCAATCCCCTGAACACTGCTTGCATCAGCTGCACCAGCACCAGCACCAGCATTCACAATCTCCCCAATCGAAGTATCACCATCACTAGCTGCCTTAGCAGCCTTATTAGCAGCATCAGCAATCGCCTTCAACAGCACTTTTCACCCCATCCTTATGATTGGCATGAGCAGCATTAGCAACAGCAAATTTTCCATTCTTAGCCATACCCCGCAGCACAATAGCAGCAGCAACCTTACTATTCTGATTCATACCACCACCACCAGCAGCAGTAAAAGCACCACCATTACCCTGAGCTGCCCCAATAGCAGCCGAAATCGGATTATTAGCCTGATCAGCCTGCTGACCACCAGCAGCACCACTCTTCTCAGCAGCATCAACAATCTCTTTTAATATCTGCTCACCACTAACTGCATTTATAGCCCCAGCCGCTTTCTGTGCTTGTGCATTATTAGCACCCTGGTCAGCAGCCCTAGAGAATAAATGCCCCGCATCCGCATTACCAGTCCCAGTAGCATTCCCATCACTAGCAGCTTTTAACAATTCTTTCTTCTTCTCCTTACCAGCAGCCTTACCAGCAGTAGCCTCAGCAGCATCAACAATCGCCTTCATCCCCTTAGCAATCCCCTGAACACTGCTTGCATCAGCTGCACCAGCAGCAGCACCAGCAGCAGCATCACTCACAACATTCCCAATCGAAGTATCACCACCACTAGCTGCCTTAGCAGCCTTATTAGCAGCATCAGTAATCGCCTTCAACAGCACTTTTCACCCCATCCTTTTGATTGGCATGATCAGCATCAACAGCAAATTTTCCATCCTTAGCCATACCCCGCAGCACAATAGCAGCAGCAACCTTACTATTCTGATTCATATTACCACCAGCATCAGCAAAAGCACCATCACCCTGAGCTGCCCCAATAGCAGCCGAAATCGGATTATTAGCCTGATCAGCCTGCTGACCACCAGCAGCACCATCATCATTCTTTCCAGCAGCATCAACAATCTCTTTTAATATCTGCTCACCACTAACTGCATTTATAGCCCCAGCCGCTTTCTGTGCTTGCTCATTATTAGCACCCTGGTTAGCAGCCCCAGAGAATAAATGCCCCGCATCCGCATTACCAGTCCCAGTAGCACTAGCAGCTTTTAACAATTCTTTCTTCTTCTCCTTACCAGCAGCCTTACCAGCAGTAGCCTCAGCAGCATCAACAATCGCCTTCATCCCCTTAGCAATCCCCTGAACACTGCTTGCATCAGCTACACCAGCACCAGCAACAGCAGCAGCACTCACAACATTCCCAATCGAAGTATCACCACCACTAGCTGCCTTAGCAGCCTTATTAGCAGTCTCAGTAATCGTCTCAACAGCACTTTTCACCCCATCCTTATGATTGGCATGATCATCATTAGCAACAGCAAATTTTCCATCCTTAGCCATACCCCGCAGCACAATAGCAGCAGCAACCTTACTATTCTGATTCATATTACCACCAGCAGCAGTAAAAGCAGCACCACCCTCAGCTGCCCCAATAGCAGCCGAAATCGGATTAGTAGCAGCAGCAGCACCAGCACCAGCAGCACCATCACCACTCTTCTCAGCAGCATCAACAATCTCTTTTAATATCTGCTCACCACTAACTGCATTTATAGCCCCAGCCGCTTTCTGTGCTTGCTCATTATTAGCACCCTGGTTAGCAGCCCCAGAGAATAAATGCCCCGCATCCGCATTACCAGTCCCAGTAGCATTCCCATCACTAGCAGCTTTTAACAATTCTTTCTTCTTCTCCTTACCAGCAGCCTTACCAGCAGTAGCCTCAGCAGCATCAACGATCGCCTTCATCCCCTTAGCAATCCCCTGAACACTGCTTGCATCAGCTGCACCAGCAGCAGCAGCACTCACAACATTCCCAATCGAAGTATCACCACCACTAGCTGCCTTAGCAGCCTTATTAGCAGTCTCAGTAATCGTCTCAACAGCACTTTTCACCCCATCCTTATGATTGTCATGATGAGCATTAGTAACAGCAAATTTTCCATCCTTAGCCATACCCCGCAGCACAATAGCAGCAGCAACCTTACTATTCTGATTCATATTACCATTACCAGCAGCAGTAAAAGCAGCACCAGCCTGAGCTGCCCCAATAGCAGCCGAAATCGGATTATTAGCCTGATCAGCCTGCTGACCACCAGCAGCACCATCACCACTCTTCTCAGCAGCATCAACAATCTCTTTTAATATCTGCTCACCACTAACTGCATTTATAGCCCCAGCCGCTTTCTGTGCTTGCTCATTACTAGCACCCTGGCCATTAGTTCCAGAGAATAAATGCCCCGCATTCGCATTACCAGTCCCAGTAGCATTCCCATCACTAGCAGCTTTTAACAATTCTTTCTTCTCCTCCTTACTACCAGCTGCCTTACCAGCATTAGCCTCAGCAGCATCAACAATCGCCTTCATCCCCTTAGCAATCCCCTGAACACTGCTTGCATCAGCTACACCAGCAGCAGCAGCATTAGCATTCACAACATTCCCAATCGAAGTATCGTCACCACTAGCTGCCTTATTAGCAGTCTCAGTAATCGTCTCAACAGCACTTTTCACCCCATCCTTTTGATTGGCATGATCAGCATCAGCAACAGCAAATTTTCCATTCTTAGCCATACCCCGCAGCACAATAGCAGCAGCAACCTTACTATTCTGATTCATATTACCACCACCACCAGCAGCAAAAGCACCACCACCCTGATCTGCCCCAATAGCAGCCGAAATCGGATTATTAGCCTGATCAGCAGCAGCAGCAGCACCATCACCATCACCACTCTTCTCAGCAGCATCAACAATCTCTTTTAATATCTGCTCACCACTAACTGCATTTATAGCCCCAGCCGCTTTCTGTGCTTGTGCATTATCAGCACCCTGGTCAGCAGCCCCAGAGAATAAATGCCCCGCATCCGCATTATCAGTCCCAGTAGCACTAGCAGCTTTTAACAATTCTTTCTTCTCCTTACCAGCAGCCTTACCAGCAGTAGCCTCAGCAGCATCAACAATCGCCTTCATCCCCTTAGCAATCCCCTGAACACTGCTTGCATCAGCTGCACCAGCACCAGCACCAGCATTCACAATCTCCCCAATCGAAGTATCACCATCACTAGCTGCCTTAGCAGCCTTATTAGCAGCATCAGCAATCGCCTTCAACAGCACTTTTCACCCCATCCTTATGATTGGCATGAGCAGCATTAGCAACAGCAAATTTTCCATTCTTAGCCATACCCCGCAGCACAATAGCAGCAGCAACCTTACTATTCTGATTCATACCACCACCACCAGCAGCAGTAAAAGCACCACCATTACCCTGAGCTGCCCCAATAGCAGCCGAAATCGGATTATTAGCCTGATCAGCCTGCTGACCACCAGCAGCACCACTCTTCTCAGCAGCATCAACAATCTCTTTTAATATCTGCTCACCACTAACTGCATTTATAGCCCCAGCCGCTTTCTGTGCTTGTGCATTATTAGCACCCTGGTCAGCAGCCCTAGAGAATAAATGCCCCGCATCCTCATTACCAGTCCCAGTAGCATTCCCATCACTAGCAGCTTTTAACAATTCTTTCTTCTCCTTACTACCAGCAGCCTTACCAGCAGTAGCCTCAGCAGCATCAACAATCGCCTTCATCCCCTTAGCAATCCCCTGAACACTGCTTGCATCAGCTGCACCAGCAGCAGCACCAGCAGCAGCATCACTCACAACATTCCCAATCGAAGTATCACCACCACTAGCTGCCTTAGCAGCCTTATTAGCAGCATCAGTAATCGCCTTCAACAGCACTTTTCACCCCATCCTTATGATTGGCATGATGAGCATCATCAACAGCAAATTTTCCATCCTTAGCCATACCCCGCAGCACAATAGCAGCAGCAACCTTACTATTCTGATTCATATTACCACCAGCATCAGCAAAAGCACCATCACCCTGAGCTGCCCCAATAAGCAGCCGAAATCGGATTATTAGCCTGATCAGCCTGCTGACCACCAGCAGCACCATCATCATTCTTTCCAGCAGCATCAACAATCTCTTTTAATATCTGCTCACCACTAACTGCATTTATAGCCCCAGCCGCTTTCTGTGCTTGCTCATTATTAGCACCCTGGTTAGCAGCCCCAGAGAATAAATGCCCCGCATCCGCATTACCAGTCCCAGTAGCACTAGCAGCTTTTAACAATTCTTTCTTCTTCTCCTTACCAGCAGCCTTACCAGCAGTAGCCTCAGCAGCATCAACAATCGCCTTCATCCCCTTAGCAATCCCCTGAACACTGCTTGCATCAGCTACACCAGCACCAGCAACAGCAGCAGCACTCACAACATTCCCAATCGAAGTATCACCACCACTAGCTGCCTTAGCAGCCTTATTAGCAGTCTCAGTAATCGTCTCAACAGCACTTTTCACCCCATCCTTATGATTGGCATGATCATCATTAGCAACAGCAAATTTTCCATCCTTAGCCATACCCCGCAGCACAATAGCAGCAGCAACCTTACTATTCTGATTCATATTACCACCAGCAGCAGTAAAAGCAGCACCACCCTCAGCTGCCCCAATAGCAGCCGAAATCGGATTAGTAGCAGCAGCAGCCTGCTGACCAGCACCATCACCACTCTTCTCAGCAGCATCAACAATCTCTTTTAATATCTGCTCACCACTAACTGCATTTATAGCCCCAGCCGCTTTCTGTGCTTGCTCATCACTAGCACCCTGGCCATTAGTTCCAGAGAATAAATGCCCCGCATCCTCATTACCAGTCCCAGTAGCACTAGCAGCTTTTAACAATTCTTTCTTCTCCTTACTACCAGCAGCCTTACCAGCAGTAGCCTCAGCAGCATCAACAATCGCCTTCATCCCCTTAGCAATCCCCTGAACACTGCTTGCATCAGCTGCACCAGCACCAGCACCAGCATTAGCATTCACAACATTTCCAATCGAAGTATCACCACCACTAGCTGCCTTAGCAGCCTTATTAGCAGTCTCAGTAATCGTCTCAACAGCACTTTTCACCCCATCCTTTTGATTGGCATGATCAGCATCAGCAACAGCAAATTTTCCATCCTTAGCCATACCCCGCAGCACAATAGCAGCAGCAACCTTACTATTCTGATTCATATTACCATTACCAGCAGCAAAAGCACCACCAGCCTGATCTGCCCCAATAGCAGCCGA
Source organism: Borreliella mayonii (assembly GCF_001945665.1). Lineage (NCBI taxonomy): Bacteria > Pseudomonadati > Spirochaetota > Spirochaetia > Spirochaetales > Borreliaceae > Borreliella > Borreliella mayonii. The sequence continues at coordinate 17,678 of NZ_CP015790.1, forward strand.
AATCGGATTAGTAGCAGCAGCAGCCTGCTGACCAGCACCATCACCACTCTTCTCAGCAGCATCAACAATCTCTTTTAATATCTGCTCACCACTAACTGCATTTATAGCCCCAGCCGCTTTCTGTGCTTGTGCATTATTAGCACCCTGGTTAGCAGCCCCAGAGAATAAATGCCCCGCATCCTCATTACCAGTCCCAGTAGCACTAGCAGCTTTTAACAATTCTTTCTTCTCCTCCTTACTACCAGCAGCCTTACCAGCAGTAGCCTCAGCAGCATCAACAATCGCCTTCATCCCCTTAGCAATCCCCTGAACACTGCTTGCATCAGCTGCACCAGCACCAGCACCAGCATTAGCATTCACAACATTTCCAATCGAAGTATCACCACCACTAGCTGCCTTAGCAGCCTTATTAGCAGCATCAGCAATCGCCTTCAACAGCACTTTTCACCCCATCCTTATGATTGGCATGAGCATCATTAGCAACAGCAAATTTTCCATTCTTAGCCATACCCCGCAGCACAATAGCAGCAGCAACCTTACTATTCTGATTCATACCACCATTACCAAAAGCACCATTACCCTGATCTGCCCCAATAGCAGCCGAAATCGGATTATTAGCCTGATCAGCAGCAGCACCAGCACCAGCAGCACCATCACCATTCTTTCCAGCAGCATCAACAATCTCTTTTAATATCTGCTCACCACTAACTGCATTTATAGCCCCAGCCGCTTTCTGTGCGTGTGCATCACTAGCACCCTGGTCAGCAGCCCCAGAGAATAAATGCCCCGCATCCGCATTACCAGTCCCAGTAGCATTCCCATCACTAGCAGCTTTTAACAATTCTTTCTTCTCCTTACCAGCAGCCTTACCAGCAGTAGCCTCAGCAGCATCAACAATCGCCTTCATCCCCTTAGCAATCCCCTGAACACTGCTTGCATCAGCTGCACCAGCACCAGCACCAGCAGCATTAGCATTCACAACATTCCCAATCGAAGTATCACCACCACTAGCTGCCTTAGCAGCCTTATTAGCAGTCTCAGTAATCGTCTCAACAGCACTTTTCACCCCATCCTTATGATTGGCATGATGAGCATCAGCAACAGCAAATTTTCCATTCTTAGCCATACCCCGCAGCACAATAGCAGCAGCAACCTTACTATTCTGATTCATATTACCACCAGCAGCAAAAGCACCACCAGCCTGAGCTGCCCCAATAGCAGCCGAAATCGGATTAGTAGCAGCAGCAGCCTGCTGACCAGCACCAGCACCACTCTTTCCAGCAGCATCAACAATCTCTTTTAATATCTGCTCACCACTAACTGCATTTATAGCCCCAGCCGCTTTCTGTGCTTGTGCATTATCAGCACCCTGGTCAGCAGCCCCAGAGAATAAATGCCCCGCATTCGCATTACCAATCCCAGTGTCACTAGCAGCTTTTAACAATTCTTTCTTCTCCTTACCAGCAGCCTTACCAGCAGTAGCCTCAGCAGCATCAACAATCGCCTTCATCCCCTTAGCAATCCCCTTAACACTGCTTGCATCAGCTGCACCAGCACCAGCAGCAGCCCTCACAACATTTCCAATCGAAGTATCACCACCACTAGCTGCCTTAGCAGCTTCCTTAGCAGCTTCCTTAGCAGCATCAGCAATCGCCTTCAACAGCACTTTTCACCCCATCCTTATGATTGTCATGAGCAGCATTAGTAACAGCAAATTTTCCATTCTTAGCCATACCCCGCAGCACAATAGCAGCAGCAACCTTACTATTCTGATTCATATTACCACCATCAGCAAAAGCACCACCATTACCCTCAGCTGCCCCAATAGCAGCCGAAATCGGATTAGTAGCCGCAGCAGCAGCAGCACCATCACCATCACCATTCTTTCCAGCAGCATCAACAATCTCTTTTAATATCTGCTCACCACTAACTGCATTTATAGCCCCAGCCGCTTTCTGTGCTTGTGCATTATTAGCACCCTGGTTAGCAGCCCCAGAGAATAAATGCCCCGCATTCGCATTATCAGTCCCAGTAGCAGTCCCAGTGTCACTAGCAGCTTTTAATAATTCTTTCTTCTCCTTACTACCAGCAGCCTTACCAGCAGTAGCCTCAGCAGCATCAACAATCGCCTTCATCCCCTTAGCAATCCCCTGAACACTGCTTGCATCAGCTACACCAGCAGCACCAGCATTAGCATTCACAACATTCCCAATTGAAGTATCACCACCACTAGCTGCCTTAGCAGCCTCCTTAGCAGCATCAGCAATCGCCTTCAACAGCACTTTTCACCCCATCCTTTTGATTGGCATGATCAGCATTAGCAACAGCAAATTTTCCATTCTTAGCCATACCCCGCAGCACAATAGCAGCAGCAACCTTACTATTCTGATTCATATTACCACCATTACCAAAAGCAGCACCATCACCCTGATCTGCCCCAATAGCAGCCGAAATCGGATTAGTAGCCGCAGCAGCCTGCTGACCAGCAGCACCATCACCACTCTTCTCAGCAGCATCAACAATCTCTTTTAATATCTGCTCACCACTAACTGCATTTATAGCCCCAGCCGCTTTCTGTGCTTGTGCATTATCAGCACCCTGGTTAGCAGCCCCAGAGAATAAATGCCCCGCATCCGCATTATCAGTCCCAGTGTCACTAGCAGCTTTTAACAATTCTTTCTTCTCCTCCTTACTACCAGCAGCCTTACCAGCAGTAGCCTCAGCAGCATCAACAATCGCCTTCATCCCCTTAGCAATCCCCTTAACACTGCTTGCATCAGCTACACCAGCACCAGCAGCAGCCCTCACAACATTTCCAATCGAAGTATTGTCACCATCACTAGCTGCCTTAGCAGCTTCCTTAGCAGCATCAGCAATCGCCTTCAACAGCACTTTTCACCCCATCCTTTTGATTGGCATGAGCAGCATCAGCAACAGCAAATTTTCCATCCTTAGCCATACCCCGCAGCACAATAGCAGCAGCAACCTTACTATTCTGATTCATATTACCATTACCAGCAGTAAAAGCAGCACCAGCCTGAGCTGCCCCAATAGCAGCCGAAATCGGATTATTAGCAGCAGCAGCCTGCTGACCAGCACCATCACCACTCTTCTCAGCAGCATCAACAATCTCTTTTAATATCTGCTCACCACTAACTGCATTTATAGCCCCAGCCGCTTTCTGTGCTTGTGCATTATTAGCACCCTGGTTAGCAGCCCCAGAGAATAAATGCCCCGCATCCGCATTATCAGTCCCAGTAGCACTAGCAGCTTTTAACAATTCTTTCTTCTCCTCCTTACTACCAGCAGCCTTACCAGCAGTAGCCTCAGCAGCATCAACAATCGCCTTCATCCCCTTAGCAATCCCCTTAACACTGCTTGCATCAGCTACACCAGCACCAGCATTAGCATTCACAACATTCCCAATCGAAGTATCACCACCACTAGCTGCCTTAGCAGCCTCCTTAGCAGCATCAGCAATCGCCTTCAACAGCACTTTTCACCCCATCCTTATGATTGGCATGAGCAGCATCAACAGCAAATTTTCCATCCTTAGCCATACCCCGCAGCACAATAGCAGCAGCAACCTTACTATTCTGATTCATACCACCACCAGCAGCAGTAAAAGCACCATTACCCTGAGCTGCCCCAATAGCAGCCGAAATCGGATTAGTAGCAGCAGCAGCCTGCTGACCACCAGCAGCACCACTCTTCTCAGCAGCATCAACAATCTCTTTTAATATCTGCTCACCACTAACTGCATTTATAGCCCCAGCCGCTTTCTGTGCTTGTGCATTATTAGCACCCTGGTTAGCAGCCCCAGAGAATAAATGCCCCGCATCCGCATTATCAGTCCCAGTGTCACTAGCAGCTTTTAACAATTCTTTCTTCTCCTCCTTACTACCAGCAGCCTTACCAGCAGTAGCCTCAGCAGCATCAACAATCGCCTTCATCCCCTTAGCAATCCCCTGAACACTGCTTGCATCAGCTGCACCAGCAGCAGCAGCATCACTCACAACATTTCCAATCGAAGTATCACCACCACTAGCTGCCTTAGCAGCCTCCTTAGCAGCATCAGCAATCGCCTTCAACATTTCGCTAATTTCTTTGATAGCACTATCAACAGCATTACCTGCATCATTTGCAGTGTCATTTCCAGTTTTGCCTGTAGTGCCTTCCCCATTTCCTTTAGGCAAACTAGCAAGGCTGGAAATTGTTGTTTCTAGTTTTGTAGCTATTGAGGTAAAATATTTTTGTACTTCGGATTTTTTTGGATCTGCTTTTAGTCCAAATGCATCTGCAACTAATCCTCCAAAAGAGGTAAACACATCTAAGAATCCATTACCTAATTTTATAATTGACTGGTAAAATTCTTTTTCTGGGTCGTTTGTATTAGAAACTTCTCCAGCATTGCTCTTACAGTTGATAAAAACAATGAAAGCAGTCAATAATATTACACTTGAAATTTTTTTCATATTAGTCTCCTTTTATTTTTTATAATAATTGAAATAAATTAATGTCTAATTGTTTTTTAATTAAATTGAGTTAGCTAGTTTTTTTATCATTAAATTTATAAAACATTTATCTATCTTTTTAATTAATTTATAAGATGATTAAATAAAAAGTATATTATTTTTGTTTACTATTTAATGAAAAAGTTTAAAATATTTGGATTTTCTTTATTGATTCATTCTTTTGTATGGAAATAGTTTATTAAATTAATATTACGATGGTGGTGGGAGTCAATTAAACTTTAACAAGTGTGCATGTAAAATAATAGTAAAACTTTCTCTCATATTCTTTTTAAAAAGAATATGAGAGAAAGTTTTACTATTATTTTACATGCACACTTGTTAAAGTTTAATTTTTGAGTTAATATGATAACTTATACTTTTCATTAAGGAGACTAATATGAAAAAAATTTCAAGTGTAATATTATTGACTGCTTTCATTGTTTTTATCAACTGTAAGAGCAATGCTGGAGAAGTTTCTAATACAAACGACCCAGAAAAAGAATTTTACCAGTCAATTATAAAATTAGGTAATGGATTCTTAGATGTGTTTACCTCTTTTGGAGGATTAGTTGCAGATGCATTTGGACTAAAAGCAGATCCAAAAAAATCCGAAGTACAAAAATATTTTACCTCAATAGCTACAAAACTAGAAACAACAATTTCCAGCCTTGCTAGTTTGCCTAAAGGAAATGGGGAAGGCACTACAGGCAAAACTGGAAATGACACTGCAAATGATGCAGGTAATGCTGTTGATAGTGCTATCAAAGAAATTAGCGAAATGTTGAAGGCGATTGCTGATGCTGCTAAGGAGGCTGCTAAGGCAGCTAGTGGTGGTGATACTTCGATTGGAAATGTTGTGAGTGATGCTGCTGCTGCTGGTGCAGCTGATGCAAGCAGTGTTCAGGGGATTGCTAAGGGGATGAAGGCGATTGTTGATGCTGCTGAGGCTACTGCTGGTAAGGCTGCTGGTAGTAAGGAGGAGAAGAAAGAATTGTTAAAAGCTGCTAGTGACACTGGGACTGCTACTGGGACTGATAATGCGGATGCGGGGCATTTATTCTCTGGGGCTGCTAACCAGGGTGCTAATAATGCACAAGCACAGAAAGCGGCTGGGGCTATAAATGCAGTTAGTGGTGAGCAGATATTAAAAGAGATTGTTGATGCTGCTGGAAAGAGTGGTGCTGCTGGTGGTCAGCAGGCTGCTGCTGCTACTAATCCGATTTCGGCTGCTATTGGGGCAGATCAGGGTAATGGTGCTTTTACTGCTGCTGGTGGTGGTATGAATCAGAATAGTAAGGTTGCTGCTGCTATTGTGCTGCGGGGTATGGCTAAGGATGGAAAATTTGCTGTTACTAATGCTGCTCATGCCAATCATAAGGATGGGGTGAAAAGTGCTGTTGAGAGTGGTGTTAACAAGACTATTCTAGCATTGACAGGTATCGTAAAAGAGGCTGTTGATGCTGGTCTAAAAACCATTGTGACTGCCGTTAAATCAGCTGGTGGTGATAATACTAAGGCAAAGAATTGAGCTGTAGAATAGAATATACTTTACAAGTTTAGAGGTAAATCACCTCTAAACTTATTTATATTAATTAATATTTAAACTAAAAAATAATAAACT
>NZ_CP015791.1 GCF_001945665.1 Borreliella mayonii
ATATAATTATTTATTAGTATAGAGTATTATGACTCATAACTTTAACTTTTTAAATCAATCATTTAAACTTGAAAATTCTAATTTTTAACTTGAATTTTCAAGAAAACCTAAACATTTAACTTAAAAATCACAAAACTACATAATCTTGAAAAGAATTTATCAATTTATTCTTTTTTTTTAAAAAAAAAATTTTTCATAATATAAGTATATAAAAAAAATTCGAAAAAAAACAATTAGAATTAGAAATGGTATTCTAAAAAAACCAATTAAAATTAAAAAAATCATAGAAAAACAACTCCATCAATTAATTAGAAATTGAGTTTACTAAGAGTATGCCTGCTTTATGAGGCAATACATTATTTAAATCTAAAATTGAATAATTATTCTCAAAAAAACTCTTAAAATTTTACAACGAAATTCTTGAAAAGAATAATCAAAATTCTTGCGATCTAAAAACAATGAAAAAATATCTTGATATATTAGAAAAAACAAAAACCATAGTGAAATTATCTTTTAAAAACAAGCCCACATATATGATTTATTATAAAATTAATTACCCCTTTAAAGGGTTTAGTTAAACACTACAAGACTAATATCTCCTAATATCAGATAAACTAAAACAACAGTTGGAACAAAACGATCCTACTACCATTTAATCGTAAAAAAATATTTCTTTGCAAATTAAGAAAATTTAGAAATATAAATCTTAAAGACATATATTTTTATATAATAAATAATAAAAAATTAATGGAGAACAATTGGAAAAGTTTTTGATAAAAATATTAAACATTAATCGCCATAATCGTACATATTGTAACTTATTAATTCTTATTTACACACTAGACAGCCTAAATTTCAACATGAGGTACTATAGTAGGAGCTTTATACGCCGCATATTCAATTCTAACTTGCATAAATATCTCAATAGTATTCGAAATATTGATATAGATTTATTAGAACAATATCTCGATGATTTAGAAAACAAAATAAAAATCATAACCAATAAATTTAGCTTTAAAAGAGATATATTCAAGCTTTACTACACAGTCAATTATCCTTTAGTAAAAATGTTACACAAAAATTATGGACTACTATAAATAGACTATGGGCTATAATTACCCTGTTTTTGAATTATAAAACACAATTAAAAAATCAGATATTGTAAATGTATTATGTCGCCTCATGAACCTAATAAAGAACAATTAAAACTAAAAAATATATAAATAAACCGTAAATTAGGAAAATTAATGTTACATAAAATGAATAGGGCTTAAGACAAATTCTTTTAAAAAAACTTGTTTTAAGCCCTATTTCATTGCTAATTTTATATAATTCGAGCTAACGTCGAACTAATTTATAGTATACCCAAAATTAAACTATAGTCAAGTTATATTTAAAATAAATTTAAACTAAAATTACTATAAAAGTAAATACTTTTATAGTAATTTTAGTTTCTAATAATATTCTATTTTAGATAGAGGTAATATAATGAATTTAATGATTAAAGAAGTATTAATGATATCCAGTTTATTTTGTAGCACTATCTCTTGTAAGCCATATGAAAAGCTTACAGGCAAAACTTAAACAGGCTTTAGCCAACAATAAGTATTTTGTCAATAATAATAAAGATATAAATAATAATAAAAGTATAAATTCTACTAATAAGCTAGATAATAATTCTCTAGATTCTGTAGAAGACAACAACAGAAGTGATCGTAAGGCTAGGAGCATTAGTAATGGAGAAGCAAATAATCAAGAATAAAAGTAAGGAAAAAGAAAATATCATAAAGAAAAGTAAAGAAAGTAATAATTTAGGAACACAAATAAATAATAATTTAAACACAAAGCACTCTAATACTAGTAAAGTAAATAACAATAATGTTGATAAAAAATCTCAACAAGTTAAATAAGGAATCTAATGAAGCTATTACTGCTAGGGAAATTATGTACGAAGCTGAAACTTTTTTAGAAAAAACTGAGAAAAAAACTGCAGACTTAGAAACAACAAAATCAAAACTTGATAAGATAAAAAGTGCTATTGAGGGTGCTCGTTCTTATTTAAATACTGCTAGAAAATCTAAATATAATACTAACAACAATACATTACTATTACATAACTTGAACCAAGAAATTAATAAGGTTAATAGCAGCCATGCTTCTGTTAAATCTCATTGCAATGATGCAATTGGTGCTTTAGCAAGATCTAAGGATGATTTTGAGAATACAAAAAGAAAAGCAGAAGGGGCTTTAGAAGAAGCTATAAAAGATATACCTTCTTTAGGGTATAATTATCTTTACTATTTGGATAGCTGATGCTCAAAAAGCAATCAAGAATGCTAAGAATAAAACAAGAATAACTTAACGATAAGATGAATAAGGCAAATGTAGAGCTTCTTAAATTAGAGAAAGCATATAAAGTTTTGCAAACTAAAAAAATCTTAGAAGTAGAGTTATAATCCTGAAAATTATAAAAACTTATACGAAAAGCTTCTCTAAACTTTAATTTTGGTTATTTTCTGGATTAGTATTGATATGAGGTTTTGGATTGACCTTTCCAATAGGTAAACATGATATGAAAATTGAATTTAATATTGCTGTAATAAAGTTAAGCTTAATAATATTTAATTTAGGTTTTTCAAAATGCTCTCCTTATAAATTTAAATTACTAAACATTAGTTTTAATTCAAAATAATAATATTAAATTTATTTGATATTGAAAATTTAATTTCTATTACATGTTTTTAGCGCTAATTTAGATTGTATGAATAAAAAAAGAGAAGAATTAACTTCTCTTTTTAAAATATCAAGTGCAGCATATTATTTTTTTTGTTTAGATTAATCAGCTTGATTTAGTAGATAAAGAGGATGAGAGTATTTATTCTTTATGTGGTTTGCTAGCGCTTCATCATTTGTTCTAATGCCACCAACATTTTTATTGTAAGCGTCAATAGTTGCGTTTAAAGTTTTAGCAAAGTTTTGTTTTATCTTTAAATCACGTTTTACATCTTGTAGTAACGTTTCGGCTTCTTTTTTGCTTAGAGTGCGTAATGTATCTTGTATTTTTTTTAAATGCACATCTTCTAATTTCAGTTGAATATCCCTTGATGTTTCGAAAAATTTACCAGCTACTCTTCGGTTCTTATCTGTATCAAGTTTTTCAAGAATTTCTTTTAATGCCAATATTTTTTTTGTATCGTAATTTAGGGATGGGTAAATTATTCTTTTTAATTTCATTTTTGCATGAAACATAAAATAATCATCTCTTTGAAGTTTAAAAGTCTCTAGGAAATCATATTGAACACTATCAGATTTAGCTATTTTAGCTATTTGTGTATCTTCTTCCTTTTTTTGAGCTTCTAGGCCTTTACCAATGTTTTCTAATTTTGAGATTGTGGTTTCTTCTTGAGAATTTTGATTTGAAGATTTTGAATTTTGAGATTCATTTTCAAGATTTTTATTATTTTCTGATGAATTTTCTGAATTGGTATGGCTGTTTAGGTTTTTTAGATTTCTAGAATTGTTGCTTCGCTTTACTTTTTTTAGGGTTTTAGAAGTAGTAGGATTTTTTAGTTTGTTTGGATTAACCTTGCCAAAAGGTGAACATGATATGCAAATTGAAGTTAATATTGCTGTAATAACGTTAAGCTTAATAATATTTAATTTAGAATTTTTCAAAATGATCTCCTTATAAATTTAAATTATTAAATATTAATTTTATTTCAAAATAATAATATTACAATTTAATATTGTTGTCAAATAGTATTAAACTTATTTGATATTAAAAATTTAATTTCCATTGATGTTTTTAGCGTGAATTTAGATTACATGAATTTTAAGAATAAAAGTTAATTCTTTTCTTTTTAAAATATAAAAAGTGCAACAATTTGTATGGATTTAATAGATTTAATTTAGGGAATAAAATCTAAGCATTCTTTCATAAAATGGTCTTCGAGATTTTTTATATTTGTTTTAATATCTCAAAAATTTCGATTGCAAGCTTCAATAGTTGCGGTTAAGGTTTTCGCAAAGTTTTGAGATATCTTTAAATTCTTTTCTATGTATTGTAATAAGCAAATATGTGTTTTCTTAGCGATCTAGAACTAAATTCACTCCAAAGACTTGAAGGAGCTAGATAAGTTAAATTACCCTTTTCTTTTATTAGTTTTAAATTAAATGTAACAAAGTATCTAAAAAGATTTGGATCACCGCCACTAGAAAAATCTTTAAAATCATTTTTATAAATATTGTTAATAGTAATTATACTATTTTTTTCTTCATTATATTCAATATTTAAAGGGTGATTATCTTTACTGAATATTTCTTGCCTTATTTTATTTTACTCTTTTATGATTAGTTTTCTGTAGTTAGGAATATGTTTTGAGAAAAATTCTGCTTCATTAAACTTAGTTTTCTCCCATGGAGGATTCCCAATTACAATATCAAATCCTTCCTGAATATCTGGAAACTCAATTCCATAGTGGAAAAATTTATAGTAGCTACTTAATTTTCTAATTTTCTCTATTTTTTCTTTATCTTTACTAGAGGGTTTATTGCCCAAAATATTTTCAATTAAGCTAATTACAGCTGTAATATCACTAAATTCTATATTTAAAGATTTATCAAAAGATAATGAATAAAGCTTAATTAAAGAAAATATTATTCTTAAATTATCTGTATCTTCACTTTTATCATATTCTTTGTATATATTTTTAGATTTTTCTATATCTTCTTTAGTAGTATCGTTAATGCCTTTAATTTTTTGATAGCTATCTTCTAAAATAATTGTAATTTCTTCAATTCTTTTTTTAAATAAAGAAAATCCACTTTCAAATTTCTTTTTCGTAATATCAAAAAATTCATCTTTGGTATATCCTAGCAGAGCATTTCCTACTTTTATATGATGCTCAATAAAGCTTAGTGGTGTTCCAAAAATAAAAGTATTAATCCATAAACTTAGCATAGTAATTTCAACCGAAATCGGATTAATATCAACACCATAAATACACTTCTTTAGTAGCATCCTTTTAAGCACTAATTCTTTACTTATTGAAGAACAGCTTAAAACCAGGTCTCCTTTAGATATAAAAATTATTGATAATTCTTGTGGATCGGGCCATTTTTTAATTTCTTGTCTAGAATACTTAACAGAGAAAGTATGGTACGAGCGAGATAAATTTGAAGATGTAAAAAAAAGAGCTTGATAAAGAATATAGAGCTATTCTTAAAGAAAGTGAAGAATATGGTGTTCAAGATAGTATAAGTGATATGACCATAAAATTAGTTAAATCGTCTGGGGTATAATATGCTCCGCTTTTTTTCTATCAAGAGATCTAGATGTAAGATAAATAAATAATCTGGCTAAAAAAATCGACTAAAAGTTGTTAATTTGAACACAAAACATTTCAATTTAAATGAAGCTTTTACAGAGGCAAGTATTCAGGTTTTAGAATTCTTTTGTATGTATTTTAATACAATAAGATCTAATTTATTGAAATTATTATTATTTAATTTTATGTATGTATTTATTTATAAATTTTATAAGGATTAAATTTTAATATTTAATTTCCATAAATAAGTATAATGATTCAGTATTTAACAATTCTTGAGAAAAGATAAAATTGGTAATAATTTACGTATTATGTTTATTGCGCCTAAAGTAATCTATTTAATGTTAGAAAAAGAAATTGAAGAGGAAAAACTCGAAATTTAAATTTTTTTGCTGAAAACAGTTATAAAAGGGGTTGAGGGTTGGCGAATGGTTATCAATTTTATCAATCTAAAATTAGAAGAATAACGAATGGGGAAAAGGAAAGTAATTTAAGATCTTATCTTAATTAAAAGACAATATTATTATAAGGCAGGAGGAGCAGAACCCTTAGTTGCTAATACTATATATAAAGAATTAATATTATTTACTACTGAAAATAATATTAGCGACTAAACTGTAAAATTAGCATTAAAGAATAAAGTATTAATTCCTTTTTATGAACATCCGAAGAATAGAGTTTGCTTTAAAAATAAATATTTTTTAGATCTAAATATAGAGGATTTTTATTTTATCAAAAAAGAAAAGTCATAGAAAATAAAATTTAAGAATGCCTTATCTTATTAAGATACGAAAAATCTTATTTTTTAAAAAAAAGAATTTATAACTAAAAGCCTAATATTTTATATAATTTCATTCATTAATCCTTACATAGACATAATGATATGCTCTTTTTCTAAACTAAAACTTTCTGGATTTTCAAGTATTAGGGATTCTCAATTTTTTAATATTAATTAAATATTAAAAACTATTAATTGAGGACAATCTACATTAAATACCCCCCATTTTATAGCTTTGGAAGCTATCTCTTCCTTTTCAAGATTTTCAAGATATTCTTTGATTTTTTATAAATCACTTTTTAAGCTTTTTAAATCATTCCTAATATCACTAATTTCTACAGTATTTTTTTAAAAATTACCATCTTTTATTTTACTTGCTTCTTAAGTTGTTTCTAGTATTTATAGGTTTAAAAATAGATTGTTAGCATTAACATCATCCATGTTTTGTCCCCACATGTTATATATAGAGTCCCTAGCTTCACTTCCTATAATATCATCATATAATAGGATAAGTATCCCTATCTTAAGCCCTTTGTCCAGGCATCTCTTTTTCTCTTTTAATATTATCAATGTTACTAATTATAGTATCTATTTTATTTGTAGCTTTTTTTTAATTTGATTTTTAGCTCTTTTTTCAAGAGGATTCTTATTTGCTGCTTCTTATCGTTCTTTTTTCCTTTTTTATATTCCTTTATTCTTTTTATTTTTGACCACCACTTTGTATTATTTTTTAATATTGGCCGATTGTTTTAGGGCTATTTTTCAATGTTGGAGGCGGATTATAAGCACCCTATTGTTAGGGCCGTAACTCTGCATTAATTCTTTATTTAAAAATCTCTTAAATTTCTATTAATGAATTGAAAGATAATAATTTATTTTAAGATAGAGGATAGTGTTGATTCAAATTCTTTATTTAAGTAAAAGTGGTTTAGTTTACTGGATTATATAGAATATAATATAATTAAGTATGTTGAGGATATATATATGAGCAAAAAAAATAAAAAAATTATTTCTTAATGATAGAATTGAATATAATATTACTGACAATTTATCGAATTTAGATGCTAGTATAGATAAAAATTTGATGGTTTACAAAGATTTAAAAGAACAATTGAAATTGAATTTAGAAAATGAAATTGACACTAAAATTCAAAGAATGAGAATTCTATGTGAAATTAAAACAAAAAAACTTTATAAATACGATAGTTTTAAAAGTTTCTCTCAATATTTAAAGACTTTTGTAGTTGCTAAAACCCAAGCGTTTTTTTATTTAAAGCTTTACTCAAAATTTTAGAGGGTAGTATATCTATCGATAAGATTAAAGAATTAGGATTTGAAAATATAAAAAAATATATTTTAAAAAAATCATTTGATTCTAATAATAATATAAGTAAATTAGATAATAAAAATATCTTATTAAGAAATTAAAAAATTTTAATTAAATAGATATTTATTAATCTTCTTTTAGTAGAACACAATTTTAGAAAACTTCGGTGTAGAATTATTTCTTTTTTCTATTGATAAGGGGTTTAAACATATAATAATTTATTTCTATTATTATTTATAAATTTGCTTAAGATGGCTTTGAAAAAATAAATAGGGCTTTAGAGTGTCTTTTGTTAAGTATTTTTATAGTTTTATACACCCATTTATATCCTATAAAAAATAAAACAGAGCCAAAATAAATTTTGTATACAAAAAGCATAATAGAAATGCCTAATAATATTATCTATATTTTCTTAGTTATTACATTTATTACTTATTTATTTATCTTTATTTTAGGCTTAACTGTATTATAAGTAGTGCTTAGTTTGTCAATAGCAATAATTATTTGTTTCCCACTTCGTCTGTTGCTTTATTAGCAAACATCTTCGCTCTTTTAAATCCATTTTCATTATCAAAAGCCATACCGGTAATAGACGCCCACAATAACATCAACAGCGTGGTCTCCCTATCCCCATTAGCATACTTCTCAACAGCAGTATCTTTAAATTCATTAACAGCTTTCTTAAATTCGGCAGAAGATAATCTAGATGCCATAACAGCAAAAGTATTAGCATAAGCTACACTAGCTGATTCTATGGTTTTTCTAGAAACAGTAAGAACATCTTTAACTGTTTTTAGATTATCTAAATTTCTTTTCTTTTTCTCCGCATCAGCTTTTTTAGTCTCTGTATAATCGTTTTCTTTTTCTATTTTATTTTCAGCTTCTTTAGCCTTTTTTATAACTTCCTTATATTTATTAATTGTATTATTCAAAGTGCTAACGTCATAACCAGTTGCAGCTTGCTCTAACGTTTTGTTAAGTTTAGAATACTCTTTATCTAGTTTATTGTTTTCTAGGTTGATAAGGGCTTGGCTACGTCTTGCATAAGGCCCGTTGCTAAAACATCCAATATACTATAATCAGTACAACCAGAATAAGTTGCAATAGTATTATAAGAACCTGTATATTTGTTATAAATAGAATTTAGCCTCCCTTGATATGTTATAGTTTTGTAAAAAAAGGCCTTAAGCTTATCCACATCTTCTTCGGTTAATTTGCCAGCAATCTTTTCTTGGTCGCATTTACTAATACTAGAATCAGGATCATCAAGTATGAGTTCGCTATTAGCATGCTCTGCAACTTGAGCTAAAGCAACCTTACTAGTAATTACCTTTTCTGTTTCCGTCTTGCAAAATGCCTAAGCCTATATTGCCAATATTCCCAGTGGCATCACTTAAAGATGTATTTTGTTTATTTGCATCACCATTTCTATAGAATTTACATGATACAAACATTGTTGTTGCCAATATTAAAATAAACGTATTGCCTTTTATCATTCTTTTTTTATTCTCCCTCCAATTTATTTATTAAGTTTAAATAAAAATTAAAGCGATTTTACATATCAAATATTATTCTTATATTTATACTATAAATTATTAGGAGAATCTATACTTTTTACTGTCATTTTTTAAGACTTATAGATAAAGCTAACAAGCTTTATCTAATAGCTTTTCACATAGCTTAAAGATAATTTTCTATAAAAGTTATTTTTTTTGTTTATTTTAACATCACTAAGCATACCTTCAGTATGAACTGATGTTTTCTTTGACCCTAAGTTAGTCAAGATAAATAGAAATTAGACAATTGATATTAAAATATAATTGATATTAAAATATAATTGATATTAAAATATAATTGATATTAAAATATAATTGATATTAAAATATAATTTAAGACATTATGTTTATTATAGGAGTGTAAATATGAAAAAATTAATAAAAATATTACTGTCAAGTTTATTTTTACTACTCTTAATATCTTGTTCTTTAGATAATGAAGGTGTAAATTCAAAAGATTACGAATCAAAAAAACAGAGTATATTGGGTGAATTAAATCAGTTATTGGAACAAACTACAAATTCACTAAAAGAAGCAAAAAATACAACAGATAATTTAAATGCATCAAATGAGGCAAATAAGGTTGTAGAAGCGGTTATAAATGCGGTTAATTTAATTTCATCTGCTGCAGATCAGGTAAAAGGTGCAACAAAAAATATGCATGATTTAGTTCAAATGGCAGAAATAGATTTAGAAAAAATAAAGGAATCTAATGATAAAGCAATAGTTGCGGCTAATGTTGCAAAAGAAGCATATAACCTTACTAAAGCAGCAGAACAAAATATGAAAAAACTGTATAAAGAGCAAGAAGAGCAAATAAAAACACTATCTGATTCTGATGAAATAGAACAAGCTAAAGAGGCTGCAGAAATAGCTTGGAAAGCTATAGTAAAAGCAAAAGATGAGTTAATTGATGTAGAAAATGCAGTCAAAGAGGCATTGGATAAAATAAAGGCAGAAACTGCTAACAGTACAAAACTTGCAGATATAGAAGAAGTAGCAGAGTTAGTATTACAAATAGCTAAGAATGTAAAGGAAATAGCGCAAGAAGTTGTGACCCTGTTAAATACTTAAATATATTTTTATTAACTAGATTGTGAAATTAGCTAAAGTTTTTAAGAATAAATTTCTTAAACAAAAAAATAGCGATACAAAAAATGTAAGGCTAAAAGTATAGCTATTTTTAATAATGTTGATGAGTAAATTAATAAAAAAGAATATCTCTTAGTTAAGATATGTGTGATTACTATTATAAGAGAGTCTTCTTTAAAAGAAGGCTCTAATTTAAATATATTAGTATTTAAATATTTTCTTATCCATTTTAAGACTTACTTAAAACATTTTTTGCATTTTCAATAAGTTCTTTTATAATCCTCTTTCTCCTCATTGTTAAACCTTTTTTAAAATAAGAGCTTTCTAAGCTCTTTAAAGTATTTTCTATTTTATTTAAAGCCTGTCTAGATAGTTGTGATACTGGCCTATTTTCACTTTCCAATCTATTTTCACTTTCCAATCTATTTTCACTTTCCAATCTTTTAATGATGCCTTCTTTTAAACTTTCATTAACTTTACATAAAAATAAAGCCGCAGATCTTATATTTTGTTTTGCAATATCAATGTACCCCATGATTTCATCAAGTTTGCCCCCTACCCTATATTTAAATTATTTTGCAATTGTGTTAGTTTCTTTGTGTGATTTCTATTGTTATGATCATTTTTATTAATGATGTTTTTTGTTTCTAATTTTAGTTATCGCACCATAAAAATCATTTCTTATTAAAGTGTTTAAGTGGACATACGCCCTCAATTAACTGGAGAATCTAGGGTCTCTAATAAGATTCTCTATATTTTTAATTGCTTTATTCACTTTTTTTTCTTTCTTGGTAGAAGGGAAAGGATCCCTTTTTTTATCTCTTTTTTTGATTATGCTCAATTGAAATGGTTAGTATCCTTATTATTTTTAGATAACACGTTTGATAAAAAAATAATAACAAATTTAAAATTTTTAGATTCTATATATATCTATTAGCAAGATCAATCCCAAAAAAAAACAGTAACGCTACCCGAAAAAATACAGCTTAACATCGAATAGAAAATCACCAAAATCTTGAAAATTAATATCAAAATTCCAAGTCTTCAAATCAAAATTATCAACAAGTTAGCTACAATCTAGAAATTAGAAAAAATTGATAAAGATCTGCTCTTAAAGCCTAATATGTTCAAGAAGATATACAAATAGCTGAAATAATTGTTGTTCAACCCGATTTTCTAGAGATTTCTAACATCAATTCTAAATATCAGATTAGTAGTGGGAAAAAACACTAATGAATAGAATAATTTACTTGTTTCTAAATTACGAAATACAAAAAATAGAGATATTAAAAGAAATGTTTGAAAAACTTAATAAAAATTCTCTGAAAAAATTTTCAACTCAAAGTTTTCTTCATCAAATGGCGCTATATTCAATTTCAACTAGACAAGCATTTAAAAAAAATATAAGATGAATTACTCATGCTAAACCAAGAAAGATTCCTAAGAATTATTATAAACTTAATTATATTTACCAATTTGAAAAAAAGATTTCAAGGCGTGCATTCAAGTTTTAAATTTGCAATATTTCAACTTAGTAATACCAAAGTTTCTACATCTAGTTTTAAAGCAAAATTTATGATCCAACACAGTAATAATATTTTAAAAGAAATAACTAGCGATTTAAAAGATGGCTAAAACAATGCTTATAAAGGGATTGAATTAAATATAGACCTAATTAAAAAATTATCTCCTATTCAAGAATCAATCATAGAATTTAAAGATAATGAAGAATTTAGCTTAATTGACAAAATATTTAATCAATTTAATATTCTTCGCGAGGAATATATTGATTTCGGAGTAGGGTTAAATTTAACAAAGTATAAAGAATATAATAATAAAAACTTTGTATTTCTTTATTCTGAAGCCAATATTCATCAATTTAATTCAAGATTTTTTGAAGATAAATATGCAAAAGAAAGTTCTAAATTGCTATGGATAGATAAAGAAGACTTATAAAAAGTATTAACTAAAGAAAATCAATATCAAACTGAAAGAATACTGTATAGAAGAATTGCAAGAAATACGGATCAAAGAACCATGATTAGCACATTGTCTCCTAAAATTGTTATTGTGTTTCTACAATATATATAAATTATAAGAAAGCGCCAATATCACTATATAAAAAATTATTTATTATATCTATTTTTAATTCATATACATTTGACTATTTAAATAAGAAGATTTTCTTTAAGTGCCGATATTGTAAAATCATGTTTATATAAATGTCCAATGCCTCAGCCCGAAGAAAAAGAAATTTTAAGTAATTCTTTATATCTAAATCTTGCAAAAAATACTTCTCTAATGATAGCTAAAAATGATCCGGAGAACTTTAAATATTTACTTTACTTAGAACATTTTGAGTTTAGTAAAGAAGAAGTTGATAAAATATTAAATCTAGATACCAAAGATAAATTCTTCAAAGAAAAAGAAAATGAAAATAACTTTATTGTAGCTCGTCTTTATTCGCTGACCAAAGAAGATTTTAGGGTTTTACTTAATGACTTTGAGGTATTAAAAAATAAAAAAGGAGAAGTCTATATTTTGTCTTTAATAAAAGGATATGAGAATTATTTAAGAATAAAGCTTAACAATTCAAGTTTAGTTAATTACTATAAAGATATTTTATTTACTTAATAAAATATATGTTTTTACTAAAAATATTACTATAAAATTATGAAAAAGTTATTCTTAGTGAAGTTGTTCTTAAAGAAAGCAGTAGATGAACTAAAAAACTTTTAGAAATAGAAGAAAATAATGTTTATATATTTAAAAATGCATAAATGTATCATTTTAGTTGTTTTTTAAAGCTAAAGAAGATTATTAGAAATAAAGAGTTTGTAATCCACATAGAAAGTCATAGAGAAGTATATATTAGTGACATTTCGTAATTCCTTTTGTGTTGAGTATATGGAGCCAAAGAAAATAATTTAGTCAAAATTATTGGTAATTTATAAAAAGAGTTTTTATATTAATTAACTAGAAATATATTTTTATAAAAAAGCATCTTTTTTATAATATGTTTTAATAATATCTTCTTGATTTTTTTATATTAATAAATCAATTAAGTATTATTTAGGACAATCTATGCTAAATACCCCACATTTTATAACTTTAGAAGTTATCTCTTCCTTTTTAGAATTTTCAAGTTATCCTTTAATTTCTTTTAAATAACTTTTTAATCTTTCTAAATTATCCCCAATATCACTAACTTCTACAGTATTTATTTTCTTTATCATCTTTTATTTTGTTTCTTAAAGTGCTTCTAGTATTTTTTAAGAAATAAATCTATTTATTAAAAATTTCACTAGGTTATTTATTATTCATCAAATCAATAGGAGACTTTAATTTTTCTTTTGATAAATCTGGATACTTGGCAAATATTAGCTTAACAACATCATTAAATAGCTTTAGATCTAATACAATTTCATGGGTTTTGTCCTTACTAGTTTGCCTATCTTCTATAGTAAGATAGGCAAGCATATAACTACATTTACTCTTTTTATAAAAAAGAGTAAAAAAATCTGTTAAAGCATCATTAAAAACCCCAAAATTATATGAATTAATATATCCAGCCTCTCTTGAAACTTCTTTCAAAGTAATTTTAGCAAAACCATCAGTTCTATATTTCTCAAAATCAAAATTCACTCCTTCAAAAATTAACTTTAGATTTTTAACTTCATATCTTTTTTCAAACTCTTCGGTTGACTCAAATGCTATTATTTTAGCTATTGGAACCTTTATGCCCATTATTTTATAGTTATCGTCATTAATATGATAAGTGTCTCCACTAAATAATGACCAAGAAAAAGTTTTAAGTCGAATGGGCGAAAAAATATACGAATATTTAAGCCCTTTAAGATCTTCAATTAAATTATTATATCTGTCTTTTATAGCCCTTAAATTATTGGGTTTTATCCATGTAACACTTCCTGCGAATAGTCCACTCCAAACTTCTCCTTCTTTTATTTCGCTTGACCCAAATTCTTCATTAATACAGGAAATATTTTTAATATCTTCTTTAATATCTTCTTTAATATCTTCTTTAATATCTTCTTTATTATCTTCTTTATTATCTTTTTCATTATTCTCTTCACTTAGCTCAAAGTCTAAACCTTCAGTTTTTATGTTTTTTAAATAATTTGATCCTACAACACAAGAATAAAAAAATGATATAAAGAAAAATATATTCAAAATACTTATACTCTTTTTCATAAAATTCTTTTTGTTTTAATTAATTTCTA
The DNA here is from genome assembly GCF_001945665.1 of Borreliella mayonii. Lineage (NCBI taxonomy): Bacteria > Pseudomonadati > Spirochaetota > Spirochaetia > Spirochaetales > Borreliaceae > Borreliella > Borreliella mayonii. The sequence goes on from NZ_CP015791.1 coordinate 14,322, forward strand.
AAGCATTACTCCATTAATTTAATATTAAAAATTCATAAAACATTTTTTCATTATACCCAAAAGAGAGTTAGCTGAAAAAATGAACTACTTATTCTATAATCTTTAATTTAGGAATATTAGCTCATCTTAGTAATTTTACTAGTATTAAAATGAAAAATTCATCAATATATTCATTATTCCTATTTTTAGGTTAAAAATATTTACGAATATTCACACTTAAAGCTTGACCTTTTGACAAAAAAAATTTTGATTTTATTCAATAACTAGGAAGAAACTTTTTAATGAACTCGATTAATAATAGAATAATTTTTGACACCTTGGGTGTCAAAAATTAAAAAATATATTTTTAAATACTAATCAGGATAAAAATCTAGTAATCTAAAGCGAATTAAAAGAACAATTAAAATTAAAGTTATATAAGATGCTATTAAATAATAAAGTTAAAGAAAAAGACCTTTATAGATGTCCATAAAGCTTACATTAATTCCTATTTTTGGATAAATTCCTGATCCAAATTTTCCAAAAACTCCAGTCCACTCTTCTTCTTTTATCTTATTTTTTGTATATAAAAATCCTTTAACTTGTTTTTTTGAATCTTTATACCATAAATTATTTTTTCTTGCATAGCTTTATGGGCATCAATAAAATCATTTTTTTATAAATATTGATAAAAGTTGATAAATGCTATTAATTTAATATATCAGTAGAAACAACACTTTTTAAAACTTTTTCATAAACTTTTAAATACATATGGCCTAAGTTTTTGCTACTACAAAAAATTTTATAAACTGTTCAAAACTTTTGGAACCATCATATCTATAAGGGCAAGTTGAAGATCTAAAATTAAAAGAGATTGATAAAAAATCAAGAATTAGAGGATAAAATAGGGAAAGTGATCCTAAACCTCTCTTTTAGAATATATTCTAAGTATGAAAAAGAAATAAAAGAATTTAAAAAACTTAAAAGATAGATAATGGCGACAAGGCGATAAGCCAAGGGCAAGTTGCAACCAAAGTATTTATTTTTTAGAAGATACACTCAGCTCTAGGTTTCTCTCTATCAATTCTTTTATCGTCCTTGTTATATTTGAAGAAAAACTAGTAAGCTTTTCTATATTTTAGATTTGCTGAGGTACAAACGCTAAAAAATTCCTAAAAACGCCTATAACATTATTTATTTTAGTATTATTAATAATAAGTTTTAGTTTTTCAAGACCAGATTTAAATAAGGTTTGTTAATTTTCTTAATTTCAATATAGCTTGCTTTGCTTTTATTTGTTTTAAATACATAATCATGTGATTCAATCTCCTATTTTTATTTCACGTTGACTCATGTTGATTACTAATGCTTTAATTTTGATTAAAGTCATTAAGTAGATTTTCTAAATTTAGTTTTATTGGTATGCTTAGTTTTTAAATCTTGTGAGGGTTGAGTTTTTCAAGATTGTCTATATTTTTTTTTAATAAAGACCCTTTATTATTCATTTTTATAAAGATAAAAGATATTAGGCTTAATATTACTAAACTATATTTTAATTTTTAAACAAAATTTATCTAAAACAAATGTATTTATAGCACTTATAAAATTAGTTAAAATTGAACATATGCCTAGCGCTAAAAATGAAAATATACGAGATAATGCACTATTAATAGAAGTTATAGTTCCTAAAACTTTTGAATCTATATTTTTTCTTAAAAAATATTCTAAATTATTAGAATAAACAGAAATTAAAATCACTAAAAATATTATTATAGTAGTAAATATGTGAAATTATTTTTATTAAAACTCATATCCTAAGATTGTTTTTTTTAAAGTTAAAAAACTAATCTTAGACAAGTTGGCCAAAACTTGTTTTAATATTTGTTTAACTATAAATACTTTAATACTTTATTTTTTAGAATAAAATTGTTCAAACCTATTGCTAGCTTTTTCTCCATATTTCTCAACATAATCAATTTTATACAAGTCTAATTGTATTAAATAATCAAAAATTTGATCTGAATAACCAACTATAAGACAAATTATTATCTCAAACTTAATAAATATTAGAGTTATTAATTTATTTTTTATGAGATACCCCATGACATCAAGAGCATCTAAAAATACTTTTTTCTTTAATCCTAATTTTTATTAAACACCCTCTAATTTGTGGAGCATGGGCAAAAAAAGGTTTCTATCATTTTCATTTTCAAAATCATAATTATCTAGTCTTTTGTTAATTAATTCTTTAGAAACATCTTGTTCAGAATTATGCAAGTAATAAAGATGTAAAAAATTCTTGCAATAATTTATCAGTACAAAAACAACATAAATAATAAACATTTTTTGTTCATAATTATCCCCTCCTAAAATTAAAAAATAAATCAAAGTTCTTAATTTACAATTTTTTAGCAAGTAGCGGGGGGGGGGAGAAAACTAATAATCCTAAACATTTGCTAAAAAATGAAAATAAACTAAAGGAAACTATCAAAAAAACAAAAAGACTCTATTAATATAATTAATCTGGATTAAAAGTTACTAAGCCACACATAAGAAAATTTCAAACCAAAGAAAAGATTTTTTACATAAATTATCTTATTACTTTGTAGCTAAATATAAAAATATAGCAATATAAAACTTGTCAACTCAGGGTATCCAAAAAGAATATTTACAGAAAGTATTAATGATTTAGAACGAACGATATACGATCGTAAGACAATTATTATATAAATCAGAGTGACATGGATCCTCTTTATATAAAGTAGATAGATATTCCCCATCAAGCAAACTATATAGCAACTCTGTGGCATCAAAAATACAGCCCTAAATCTTAAGGTTTATTATTATAAAAAAATAAAAACTAAGGCAAGAAATGCCTGAAGTAAAGCTTGTGGATCACATGCTATGGGGGCTTACCCGTTCTTGTAAAATCTAAAAAGCTATTATAGGATAAAGCAAAAAGCTATTTCTATAATCTTTGATTTAAAAATAAATAGTTCATGGGTTGAAATTAATCAAATATTTTGATTATAATAAAGTTATTAATAATACACTGAAAATGGAGATTAAAAATGAAATCAGTTATATCTAATCATAAACACCAAACCTATAAAAACAAACTACTTAGTAAAATTTGTAGACTGAAAAAAATTATTTCAGTTATTATTTACTTAAATAAAGAGTTTGAAAAAAAATACAATACCCCAATCAATAAAGAACACTTTACTTCCAAAAAAGTAAAAGAACTTGGGGTTCATCATCAAGGAGATATACTTCGTGTACTAAACTCAAATATATGTAAAGAAAATAAAAAAAAAACCACAATTAATACTCTAAGGCCAGATTTAAGATTTTTAGTTAAACTAAAAGCACTAGAAAAAAGAATACTAACATTTTCAAATAACTTTGGAGAATTTAAAGGAAAGCTTTGTATATATAAAGTGTCACCTATTGCACATAAATTGATTGATGCATATTTTAGTAGCACTAAAGCAGACTTAATTAAGAAAGTAAAGGATGAAAAAGATGTTTTTAAAAAAGAAAAAGGATATTTTGAACCTCAAAATATCACTGAAAATATCACTGTATATAATAAAAACTATATAAATATATATAATAAGAATTCTATAGAAAACCCTTTCTTTAAAAGAATTAAATCAATAACTTCTAACACCAAAAAACCAACTGTAACACTAAAAAATGCTTTATTAAACTACAAAGATTTTAAAAATTATCTAAAATATGATTATGTGGTTGAAGATATTAAAGAATTTTTCTTATCTAAATTAAATCTTTATAAAGATAAAATCCATTTTATGAGAAAAACCGCACCCTATAAAACTGATTTCTACATTCTTGCAGGAGAATTTAAAGATGTTTACACTGCCAAATGGAAGAAAAATAAAACAACTGGCTTTTCAGGACATGCTGGCATAATAGCTAATAATGTTTTAGCTAACATTTTGACAAAAGGATTAAAATTTGAGTAGATTGCTTGAAAAACTAAAACAAAAAAAAGCTTCAATAAAGATTAGTGACATTTTAATTAAGAAAGATGCTTTTAGTAGAATAGAAGAAATAGACGGCAAAAAAACATACTACACAAAAATATTCAAACATCTAATTGATTTCAGAGTTACTAACAAGGAGCAAAGATTTAGGCTTGTCTTTCAAGAATTTAATAATAAAGATTATTATTTTTTTAATCTTTTTTCATTAGAAAAAAATGATAAATTTTTAGGAATAAAATATGGATGGGATCGTCTTGAAAAACCTTTATTTCTTAAAAAAGAAGATAATAAAATTTATGCAATAAAAAAACTATATCATATAGAATTTAGGTTTAAAAAAGGATCTATCAAGTCTTACATATTGTCTCTAAGAACTTTGTTGAGAAAAAAAGAAAAAGAAACCACCGAGTACTATCAGTTTACACTAAATCATTTAGAAAAAATGGAAAGCAAAGTATATAAGTTTTACAATAAAAAATTACCAGATGGAGGAATTTTGAAAAAATGGATATTAAAAAATCAGATATTATAACAATGGCTTCAATTAAGGGAGGAGTTGGGAAAAGTGCACTTTCTATACTTTTTTCTTATGTATTAAAAGAATTAGGCAAAAAAGTATTATTAATTGATTTAGATCCACAAAATTCTTTAACTTCTTATTTTAATAGATATATTTCAAATATCGAAAAATACAATGCTTACAGTATGCTAAAAGGAGATTTCCATTTTAATGAATGCATTTACAAGATTAATGATTATATCTCTATAATTCCCTCTCATCCCATTTTAGGAAAATTTAATTCGGAAGCCATTGATTATAAAGAAATTATTTTAGAGCATCATTTAAATGAAAATATTCAAAATTACAATTTTGATTATGTTTTACTAGATACTCCTCCTGGTTTAGATTTTCTCTTAAAGAATGCCTTGAATGTTGCGAATTATATTGTAATTCCAGTTCAGGTGGAAATATGGTCAATAGAAAGTTTTACCATTTTGATTAATGCAGTTAATGATATTACAAAGTTTAGAAAGAAAATATACAATATTTCTATTGTGGAGAATCAGTTTATAAAAAATAGAAACACTATAAAAGAAGTGGAGGATTTGCTTTATAAAGAATATAGAGAATATATTAAAGGCAAGGTTCATTTTTCAAATAGCATAAAAGTTCTTATAAATGGACGATTAGAACCCTCTAAAAAAGAAATGTATCATAAAGAAATAAAAGATACTTTAAAAAATATTTTTTCTTTATAGTTAACATTTTTGTTAGCCATAATATTACTTATCTAGAGTTGTTCGATATCGGACAGGTGATTTTACCAAAAATTACCTGAAAATAGGAGATATAAATGGGGAAAAAAGAAAATAAAAAGCAAGTAACTTTATATAAAAGGGTAGAAATCTCTACTGGCGAAGAATTAAATTTAAATAACAATCAAGATGAAGAATTGAGAAATTACAATGAACTAAAAGAACAGTTGAAATTAAATTTGAAATCCGATATTAATAATAAAATTCAAAGAATGAAAATTCTATATGAAATTAAGCAAAAAGAACTTTATAAATATGATGGTTTTAAAAGCTTTAAACAGTTTATAAAGTCTTATGTAATTGCCAGAAGCCAAGCATATATGTATTTGAAAATTTATGAGAAAGTTTTAGAAGGGGCTATTTCTATTGAAAAAGTTAAAGAAATGGGTTTTGTAGCTACATATAAAGATATACTAAAAAACAGCTCTTCATATGTATATAAAGGAGATATGATTGAAGAAAATGTAGAAGAAGAGGATGATAACCTAAATATACCCATTAGAATTTTGGTGAAAGACAAAGAAGTTTATGATTTTTGCAAAAAAGATACCAAAAGGATCTATTTTATTTTAGAGAGGCTGATTAAAGATAAAAAAAATATTTTGTCAGATCTTATGATTGATTATGAAAATCATAGAAAAGATAAAATAAAAAAGTGAACCCTTGATAATAATTTAATAATATATTATTATTAAATTAGGCTAGAGAACTTTTCTCTCTCCGTTTTCAGTAGTAAAATATTTGCCCATAAGGGCTTTTTTTGTGCCTGCTAGGTCCTAGTGAACCGCTATTTCTAAATTCCATAAATAGGGGTATATAAGCATATATTAGAGACAAAAGTGAATGAAAATGATCTGTATAATGAGCTTGTTAGATTAGGTATGAATAAAATATTAGCAAGTGATTTAGCTACTAGATTTTATCATAATGAAATAACAATAAAAGATCTAGAGATTGTTAAACCAGAGCTTCAAGGTTTTGTAAGAGATGAAATTAGCATTGTAAAAGACGAAATTAATATTGTAAAAGGAGGAATTAAAAGTTTAAAAACCGAATTCGATAGCAAATTAAAATTTCATAATTGGATGATAGGAATTGTATTAGCTTTTCAAGGTGCAATAGTAGACATTTCGGGTAGTCTATTCTTTTATGTATTGAATAATAAATTTGTAAAATAAACAAAGCGAACTGCTGTTTCTATAATCCTTTTTAAAAAAAGATAGCATCAATATATTTTTATTGATAATTATATAAATAAATAGTAAATATTATTAGACTTTTGATGCTTTGTAAAAATTTTAACAATTATAAATTTGATAAAATACTTGTTAAATATAGTGTAGAAAAGGGTTTGGAAAAAGCTTAATGTAAGTAACAGATTAATACTTTTTTAATAATAGTAATAGAAATTTTTTCTTTAATTATCTATGTTATTTATTTTGGTGTTTGCACTATCGATTTTTACTTCTTTGTAATTAAACTTTTAATTTTTGTTTGTAACCTCCCGCCAATTATTAAAAATAAAATTATCAAGGTGTAATTAATTTTACATTAATTGCCTTTAAATATAATTCTTCTAAGAATATACCATTAATAATATTAATCTATTTCTAACTACTATTATTAATCAAAGATTATAGAAAAAACAGTTTGCTTATTTAAAATTAAAGTTTATATAAATTATAGATTAAAAGCTCTTTGTAATCTATGGTTAAAACGTTAAGCCTATTTTTAATTAATAGGCTTTTATATTATGATAATTTTATATAGGTATCTAAAAGGTCCTTTATTGATAATATGCCTTCTCCTAGCTCGGTTCCCTCTTTATTTTTTCTAGAATTTGATTCTGAAGTGTGGTTACATGAGATTCAAGCTTGGTGACATCTGTTTTTATAATAGAATCCTTATCATCTTGATAATCTAATAAAAGTTGGTTTAACATGCCTGATATGATTGATTTCATGGATAATAAATTTTTCAAACTAATTTTTAAGCTTCTCTAAATTTGAAATTTCTAGTTTGTCTAAAGCATTCTTTTTAGGATGTAAGGATAAAATCACGATGTCGATAATACGTCCAAATTCTCTAATGGCGTTGAATAGTCCTACTGAGCGTTTTGACAGTATTATAACTTTTGAAAGTTTCTTTAATTTGGTAATATCAATATCATTTAAAGCACAATAAATCTCTTTTCTATAGTTTTTAGATTTTTCGGTATTATTTGCTATTGATTTTCATGTACTGCGCCTGACCAAAACAATCCCTTGAAAGCTTCTATCCATATTGATCCCCCAGGATCTTCTTCTGATTTTTTTAAATATGTTTCGCTATATTTGTTAGCTTTTTCTATTAAATTTCTTAAATCATCAAGCAGTGTGTTTTTTTGTTCTTTCGTTAGGATCTACTTCTTGATTTTGATCTGCTTCTCGATTTTGGATTACTTCTGTTTTAGGGATTAATCCCTTTTTATTGGATTTTGGTCTCTTTTTACTAGAGTGTGATACTTCACATCTTTTTGATTAGTGTTAAAATCTGGATTGCAGGCAGTTAAAAATAGAAAAACAAATATTCCTACAATTATATTATATTTCATAAATACTCTCCTTATTTATAATCTAATAATTAATATAATAATATATTCAATACAAAATTATATTGTATTGAATATAGGTTATTAAAATAATAATATTTTCATTATATTTTCATTGTCAAAGGTTTTATAATATTTTGAGCTTTTTAAAAATCTGTTTTGATATATTTTTGATTGATTTTTACCAAATTTTTTTATTTAAAAATAATTTTATTAAAATCGTTATTATTATTTAATTTTTATGTATGTATTTATTTATAAATACATTTTATAAGGAGATTATTTAAATATTTATTTTTCATAAATCAATATAATGATTTGTTATTTAATAATTCTTGAGGAAAGATAAAATTGGTATATACTTCCCTTCTAAGGAAATCCATTTTAGTGGGGCTTTTTGAGTTTAGTAAAATGGTATTTGGATTATTATATATTTATAGATTAGCTTAGCAGTAAGGTGGAGGAGAAGTATATATGAGGATTTTGGTTGGCGTTTGCATAATAGCATTGGCTTTATTGGGTTGTTATTTGTTTGATAAAAAAGGACAAGCTGCTCAAACTTTTTTTGAGAATTCGGAAAGTAGTGATATGGGTTCCGATGAGATTGTTACTGAAGGCATATTTTCTAGTTTAAAATTATATGCGTCTGAACATCGTTTATTGGTTGAGATAAAAAAGACCCTATACACTCTGCAAGGTTTAGAAAGTCGCGAGTTTCCGCCATTGCCTGACTATAATGAGGAGTATTTTAATAAATTCTTTTTAGATTTAGGTTCTGAGCGATCTAAAGACTTGATTAAGTTGTTTGGTAGGGTAAAAAATGAGCAGAATAATAAATTTAAAAGTGAAGTTTATTGGCTGTATTTATGTATAAGAGATTTATATTCTCCAGATATTAAGTATTCTGGCGAAAAGGGGAGCCCTGAGTATGATCGTTTTATGCCTAGACCCACTGCTTATCAACAATATTTAAAAGTGAAGAGAGAAATAGAAAGAAATACTTTTAATATGGTTGTCTTGTATTAATTGTAAGATAATTTTAATTTTCAGTATTAATGCTTTTCTTATATGGAAGAATTAATTGGTGAATAAATATAGATTATTTTTTATAAAACCAGCGCCATTTCATTATTTATAAATATGTGGATAAAAAATATTAAAAAGGCGTGTTTTAATGCTTATATAAAAGAAAATGTTTTCAATTTATTATTGCTTTAATAGAAGTAATCGATGTGCTATTAATAAGAAGGCAAGATTTAAGTAATTTAATCTTTATATTGTGGTTTTTTATCTTTTTTTTAAAAAGGGAATTAGAGATAGTTAAATAATTTAATTAATATATTATTATGCTAATAATCATTATTTATTTATGATAAGAGATATACTTAAATCTGATTCTTAAAAATCTATTAAAGAAGTTAATTCTCATAATAATAAAGGTAAGAATAATGCAAAAGTAAAAGGTATTTCCAAATTAGTTAAATTAATTCAAAATGCATTTAAAAAGATTGATTTAGTTAAGACATTAATTAATTTAGGTTATAATGCTTCATATATTGCTAAGATTAATCTAAGAAATGGACTAAAAATGATAAATTTATTGGATTTCGCTATTGTGAAAATACTATACCTTGTTATCAATTTTGAATTATATTTATTTATATTAATTGCTAAATTTTTTATTAGCTTTTCTTATTCAATTTTTATCATTCATCAGCAAAAAGTTTTAATTTTTCTTTTGATAAATTTGAATACTTATTAAATAATAATTTAATAGTAGTATTAAATAGCTTTAGATTTAATATGATTTCATAGGTTGTATCTTTACCGGTTTGTTTATCTTTTATAGTAAGATATGCAGGCATATAGTTACAGTTACTTTTCTTGTAAAAGGACTTAAAATAATCTACTAAAGAATTGTCAAAAACTCCAAAATTGTATGAATAAATGTAATTAGGTTCTTTTGAAGTTTCTTTTAAATTAATTTTGGCTAAACCAGTTCTATTTCGTTCAAAATCAATATTATATTCTTCCGAATTTAGTTTTAAACTTTTGATTTCGTATTTTTTTTCAAACTCTTTAGTTGATTCAAATGCTATTATCTTAGCTATAGGTGCTTCTTGGCCGAGTATTTTATAGCTATTGTCATTAATGCTATAATTATAACCAAAAAAAATGAATAAGTTTTGAATCGAATGGGTGAAAAAATATAAGAGTACCTAAGTTCTCTAAGATCTTTAATTAAATTGTTATTTTTATCTTTTAAAACCCTTAAGTCTCCAGATTTTGCCCATGTAACATAACCACCTACAAGTAATTCAAGCACTTCTCCCTCTTTTATTTCATTTAATTCGGATTCTTTAAAAGAAAGACAAGTATTTTCATTGCTCTCTTCAATGGGGGTTTTATCATATTTTGTAATATTTCCCTCTTCAATTGTCTTAAAATCAAAACCCTCAGTTTTGATACTGTTGGTTTTTGAAGATTTTAGTGGATTCAAAAAATACGAATAAAATAGTGGTATATATAAAAATATATTCAAAATACATATGTTATTTTTCATAAAATTTTTCCATTAATTTGATCAAAGTTAATAATTTATAAAATATTTTTTCATTATATCACAGAGAGAATTAAATAAAAGACAAAAAATTCTTTTAATCAACATCAACTAGTCTGTTAACTTTTTAGAATTTGTAGAAAATATGTGTTTGCCAATTATAAAATTAATTATATTTATCAATTTGAAAATCAAAAAAGATTTCAAGATATTGATTCTCATTTTAAATTTGTCATATTTCAATTTAGCAATATTAAACCCCCCACATCGAGTTTTAGAATATAAATTCAGGATTCAGGGTAGTGATAATATTCTAAAAGAAATAACTAGGGATTTAAAAAGCGAAGAAGATAATCCTTATAAAGGTATTAAATTAAATACAAATCAAATTAAGAAACTATCCCCTATATAGGAATCAATAATATACTTTAAAGACAATGAAGAATTTAGCTTGTTTACCAAAATGTTAAGTTCATTTAATGCTCTTAGTGAAAAGTATATTGATTTTAAACGGGGGCTTGATATTGAGAATAAACTTTTATTAAAAGAATATAATAATGAAAACCGTATATTCCTTTATTCTGGGGCGAATATTCACCGGCTCAATTCAAGATTTTTTGAAAATAAAGATGCAAAAAAACTCTAAATTACTATGGATAGATAAAGAAGACTTTAAAAAAAAGTATTAACAATGGTGGTAACCTCATCTTTCAATGCCTAAACATGGAAAGATTGAATATCTATTTGGAGCTCATTTGCTTGATATTTTACTATTTTTTCGTTACTTGACATGTTAAATGGATTATTTTGATCAGAATTGCTTAATTGCATGAAAATGTTAATAAAATAATTAATGTTAATAATTTATTCATGGATATTCAGCTCCTTTAAGTTTGTAAAAATCTAGTTATATAATGGAATTATATTCGGATTTTTTGATTTATCAATTGAACTTATCAGTTTTTATTCTAATTTTTTTTAACTAAAAATAACAAAGAATTCTCCACCTATAATTTCTATGAAATTTAGGTGGAGATGAATTTGCTAATAAATAGATTTGTTTTGATTTTGAATATACTTTTTGATGATATCAATAGAAGCTTCCTCCAGTAGAGATAAGGCAATAACTTCTAGACCAAAAATAAGGTTTCCAGTAATACTTATCTAAATAAGTAGAATATTTTTTTCTTATAAGCCTTGAAGATACTGTTTTTAGATTGTTGATGAATTTAGAAGGTTGAATATTGGGAGTAAATTCTAGTAATAAATGAATATTATCTTTATCATGGTTGAATTCATTAAGGGTTACTTTCCATAAATAACATATATTAATTATTATTTGGCAAAGATAAGATGAAAGCTTAGCATTTATGCATTTATGCCGATATTTAGTAACTAATATTAGATGATAATTAATTGAATATACGCAGTGATTATTAAAATTTAGCTTTTGTGACATATACACTAAGTATAAAATATTATAAAATAATAGAACATATGGGTATTAATAAAGCTTATAAGCATAGAATATATCCTAACAATAATCAAAAAAAATATTTTTCAAAAGTATTTGGATGTGTAAGATTTTTGTATAACAAAATGTTAAGTGATAAGAAAGATTATTATAAAAATAATAGACAAAATCTTATTACCTATCCAAGTAAATATAAAGAAGAATTTCCTTTTTTAAAGGAAATTGATAGTTTGGCTCTTTGTAATGTCCAGCTTAACTTAAATTCTGCGTATAATAATTTTTTTAGGGAAATTAAAAAGGGAAATAGAACGCAAGGATTCCCTAAATATAAAAGTAAGAAAAATAGGCAAACTTTTAGAACTAATATACTAAAAATAACAATGAAACTAAAGGTGATAAAAAAGAAATAGTTGGTATTGATATGAGTATGAAACACTTTTTAGTAAGTAGTGGGGGTGAGAAAATCAATCATCCTAAATATTTATTAAAAAATGAAAATAAACTTAAAAAATACCAAAGAAAACTATCAAAAAAGCAAAAAGGTTCTATTAATAGATAGAAATCTAGATTAAGAGTTGCCAAACTGCATAAGAAAATTTCAAATCAAAGAAAAGACTTTTTGCATAAATTATCTTATTACTTTGTATCCAATTATAAAAACATAGTAATAGAAAATTTATCAATTAAAGGCATGCAAAAAGGAATGTTTGGAAAAAGTATTAATGATTTAAGATGGTCTGAGTTTGTAAGACAATTATCATACAAATCAGAGTGGTATGGATCCTCTTTGTATAAGGTAGATAGATATTTTCCATCAAGTAAACTATACAGTAGTTGTCACATTAAAAATACGACTCTAAGATTAAGTGATACTAGGTGGACTTGTAGTAGTTGTAACACTTTGCATGATAGAGATATAAATGCAAGTCTAAACCTTAAGGCTATTATAAAGAAATAAAAACTAAGGCAGGAACTGCCTGAAGTAAAGCTTGTGGACCTGTGCTCTAGTGGATGACCGTTCTTTTAAGAGCCTAAAAAGCTATCATGGGATGAAACAAGAAGCTATTTCTATAATCTTTGATTTAGAAATAGCAGTTCACAATAAGGGAATATTAATCATCATAAGTGAATAAAATTCTTATAAATAAGATTATTACAATGGTTAATCAACACAATTTTTATGCATTAACACTATTGTTGTACAGTAAATTATGCAAAAGAAACAAAAATAGATTTTTTTAAAAAAAAGAACAAGTACATAAGTAAAGATATATCTTGCATAATTTATTACTTATGGACTTGTATTGTATAATTGATTTCTGAAAAATTTAGCGGGGCAAAAATAAATTTAATCGATATTTGTTAATATAATTATTTGTATTATATTTTAGTGTAAAAAATTTCAAGTGCAACAATTGTAGTTGAACAGCTTTAGTTTCTGTATTTAAATGTGCATCCTTTTTTAAATATTTAGTCGTTGTACCTAATGTTTTATTTATCATTTAATATATGGGCTGAAGTTGTTTTAGTATCATTGTACTAAAAGATAATAAATAAA